>JBLHOB010000139.1:0-7169 GCA_047619425.1 Myxococcota bacterium | reverse complement strand
AGCAACGCAACCGGCGTAAGCACCCCAAAATGGAAGAGCGAACCGGTCGCAGTGAGCACGAAGGAGTTTTCCGCGTGGGTGTATTGGTCTTCGGTGTCAACCATCTCGGTTGAGGTGAACACCAACAGCACTTTGCGCAGCATGAGCCGGAGCCAATCAACCGGCTCGCCCAGAATGAATTGCAGCGCGCGTTCGGTGTAAAAGCCCGAAACCTCTGATGGTGAAAGCTTCTTGCCGAGCGCGTGTTCCGCGAGTTCGATGGCGTCGAGCCTTTCGACGCGAGGATCGCCGCGCCCCTCGATTAGTGGCGCGTAGGTGCCGTCCGCAGCCGGGTTGTTGCCGATGTAGAAGTTGTGCCCGAACTGCGAGGTTGTCAGATGGAACTCACCGCCGACGACCCAGTTGCGAACCGCCACGGGACCGAGCACGAGGGCCATCCCCAAGACGAACCATGCAGCGAAGGCCGCGCGACTTCGCCGATCGGCGTCGAGTGCAAGCGCAAGCCAAGGCACAAGCACCACCGGGAATACCAGCGCGTTCTCCCGTGTGAGCGTCATGGTGCCGAGCGCCATCCCGAGCCCGAGACAGGCTCGAACACTTGGACGCGTGGCCATGACGCTGACGAGCCACAGAGACAGGCATACGAAGAAGATATCGAGCACCGACTTTTGAATCATCGCGTCGGCATAAACAGCCGGCCCGTAGACTGCCATCCCAAGGCCCGCCGCCAGACCCGCGCGCGGTGAAAAGAACCGAGCCCCAGCGAGGGCAATCAAGACACACGAGCCCGAGCCCATAAAGAGCTGGAACACGCGGACGGCGAACAGATCATCTCCGAACACTGAGAACAGCACACCCAGGAAGTACGGATAAAGGGGAGCCTGGTAAAAGGTCTCGTCGCCCAACCAATTGCCGGCGGCAAGCTCGCGTCCCCAGGCGACGTAGTTCTTTGCATCGCCCAGCACAAACTCGAGCAGCGGGGTGTCGGCGAGTTCCCACAACTCAAGCGCGCGAATTGCGAGCGCAACGGCAAAGACGAGCCAAGCCGACTTGATATCCAGTACCTCGTGTGTGCGTGGGTCCGTCAAGTGCCTTGCCATCGCGGTTGGGACGCTTGCCAGCTTCGCAGGCCTGCGCGTCGCAGTTGATCCATCACAGTCGGTAAGGAGCACCGCCAACGGTAGCGGTGCCAGGAAGCGAAAAAAACCGCGCAGCCGAAACTGGGAGAAAAGCAATCGGCCGGCGTCGGTTATAGTCAAAGCGTATTAGTCGTCCGCAGCCATTTCCAACTGGAGCTCGCACCCGCATGCCCACCCCCGAATGCCCTGTTTGCACAAGTGACGCGGCGGACCCTTCCTTCACAAAGGATGGCTATTCCCACTATCACTGTCGCGAGTGCGACGCCCTCTACCTTCACCCTGTCCCGTCAAAGAACGAGCTATCGGACTACTACGTCGCCCAAGAAGAAACGACGCGCTCGAGCCAGTGTTGGGAGCGAGACGAGCAGGACTACCGCCACTACGAACCCATCTGGGACGACGCCCTGCGCGAGATCGAACGCGGCGCGGGACGTGGCCCCCTGCTCGACGTTGGATGTGGCGGCGGGCAGTTTCTCGCATTTGCGCGGCGCCGTGGTTGGAAGGATCTCACCGGCATCGAATACGCTCCGGGTGCCGCCGCTCGAGCGCGCGAGCAATCGGGGGCGACCGTTCACTCTGTTGACTTCGTCGCTTCACAGCTCGCCTCGGGTCACTATGCCGGGATCACGATGTGGAATGTCATCGAACACGCCCCCAACCCCCGAGCGTTTATTGACGAAGTCGAGCGCCTGCTGCGTCCTTCAGGCGTGTACGTCGCCGACTGCCCAAATAGGCGCGGCGTAACCATGCGAGTGATTGGCAAAGACGCCTATGTCGTCATGCCGCCCGAACATCTCACCTACTTCAGCCATCGCTCGCTTCGCAGGCTGCTCGAAGGCGGCGGCCTCAAAGTTTCATCTCTAAAAAGCAACACGATCTACATCAACGACTGGGTGCGATTCCTCACCAAGCCCAGGGCCGAGGAAGAAGCGCGCGAGGCCCACCTTTCGTGGTACTCCCGCATAACGAGCTCTGCGGGGTTCATGCGGCTGATTGGCGTTGCGAACGTCGTGCTCAATGGCTTGCGACTGGGAGACCAGATGCTCGTCGCAGCCCGCAAGCGCGCTGACGGTGACACCTAGCGCTGGGTTGAGCTTGAAGGCTCGTTCGTGATGGCTTCTCGAACCTGTACTCAAACGGCTACTTGAAGAAGTCGTCTTCGTACTGATCGCGTTTTGCAGTGACGAAGCTTCGCATGCGTTCGGCGAATACTTCCGTGTCAAAGCGCTCGGCGTTCTGACGAGCTCGATCTGCGTCGAACTCGATCTCTTCAAAGCGGTCGACAGCTTGGCTCAATGCCTGGGGTGTTTGTTCGTGAAAGAACACGCCCGTCTCCCCTTCGATCACCGTCTCAAGAGAGCCGCCCGCCGCATAGGCGATTACAGGGCGTCCACAGGCTTGGGCTTCAACGGGCGTCAAGCCGAAGTCCTCTTCGCCCGGAAAGAGCAGCCCGCGACAGCGTGCATAGTGGTCGGCCACGACCTCGTCGCTTTGGTAGCCGAGAAATTCAATATTGGGTGTCGCCATTCGCTTGAGCTGGGAAACTCGCTCCCCCTGACCGATTACAATTAGGCGACGATTCGTATTGGCAAATGCCTCGATCACCACGTCGATGCGCTTGGCGTACACCAGGCGCGAAACCACCAAATAAAACTCTTCCGGCGGCTTCCCGTTGGGCGCAAAACTCTTGGTGTCGATCGGTGGATAGATCACGTCGGCATCGCGGCTGTAGTGCTTGCGGATGCGGCGCGCCGCAACCTCAGAGCCCGCGATGAAGTAGTTCACCCGCGACACCGAGGCGATGTCCCAGATGCGGTAGTAGTGGGTCCAAAAACGAAACGCCCAGCGCACGAGCCGCTGGTCTTTCAGCTCTGCCAGATAGTTGTGATAAAGATCCCATGCCCAGCGCATGGGTGTAAAGCACAGAGAGACGTGGCAGGTACGCGGACCGGTTATGACGCCCTTGGCCACCATCGTGCTCACGCTCAGCACGACGTCGTATTCGCGAAAGTCGAACTGCTCCATCCCAAAGGCGAACAGCGGAATATAGATCTCGAACTTTTTGTGGGAGAACGGAAGCCGGTCCACGAACGATGTGCGGATGTCCATCTCGCGAAAGTCATCGGACATGGTCTCGGGGCAATAGATGACGGTGTAGATCGGTGCGTCGGGAAAAATCTTGTGCAGCGCCTGGATCACGCGCTCGCCACCACCCATTTGGGTCATGTAGTCGTAGGCGATTGCGATCTTCATCTAGCGCTGACCTTCTTTCACCGCGACGACGAAGCGTCCCGCGTAGGGCGGTTTATTCCGCTGCACTGCAGACAAGAGAATGACAGGCGATAGCAACGCAAAGCAGATGCTGCCGATCCAACCGCGGTCTGGCTTTGCCAAACCCGATGATTGCTGAATCTTCCGCGGCGTCGTCGCTCCCTGTGCAACCCAATACGCGACACCTCCTGTCAGCGTCGCGATCAATTCCCACAGCGATGCTGCCCGCTGCGTTGCATAAGGTACCTCGCTTGTGATCACGAGCCCGTTTTTCGCAAGCGCCTCACGCCATTCGTCCATCGTAAATACGTTGATCATTTCGAGGCGGCGATCCAGGTGCTCGATGTACTGCGCGCGTCGGCGTCGGAGCCCCAATGCGCGAAGCACGCGGGGGATTACGAGGGCTTCGTAAAAGTCCTCACTTGGAACCGTAAAGATGAACTCGCCGCCGGGCTTGAGCACCCGGCCGACATGGGCCAGCACTGCTTCGAGTCCCTCGATGTGTTCGAGCACGCAGTTTGAAAAGACGACTTCAAAGCTTTCGTTATCGAAGGGCATCTCCTCACCTTTCGTGAGATGCACTTCTTCGTACTGGCCACTGTCCGTCGCAAGTGCCGCGTCGATTTCGTCCTGCTCGACCCCCGTCCAACGAAGCCCCGGAGCGGCGGGGAAAAGAACCGAAGCGAAGGTGCCGTCGCCGCATCCGAGATCGAGCCCACGGCCTTCGCCGCGCAGGCCGCGCAAAATCACTTCTGCCTCGTAGATTCGCCAGTAGGCGGTGGCGGGCATCATGGGATGAATGCGATAGATGCGGTGTGCGATCGGCAAGCGCGTGCGCAGCCGGTCCCATAGAGACCACTTCGCGGGTTCGCCAAATACTTCGGCGCTCTTCATGGGCTCGCCTTCGAAGCACTGTTCTCCACGCGAAAGAAACCCCAATGATCTTCAAGCCCGTCGATTCGCACAAAGCGTTCGGGGCGAGCATCCATCCAGCCGATCTCAAGCGATGTCGGATGAAATGAGAATACGTGGCTGATCTTTTCTTCTTCCAATCGACTCAACCACTTCTCCACGGAGGCTCCTGCTTCCCTCGCGCCATCGGGGCCAAAGGGAATGATCTCTCCATCGGCTGAAATCGGCACGTAGTGCAATGTATTTTGCAGGTCGCGCCCCAAGAAGTAGTACATCAGCCAATTGTCCGCGTCTTGGCGGGGGCCCGACGTAACGGCAATGCGCAAGCGCTGCCCTTGGACTTCCGCCCGGTGTGTCGATTGCCACCAATAGCGAAACACATCTGCGGAGACGTTGCGGTTGCCAAGCATCAGATAGCGGTCGTCGGTATCGCGCAGAGTCGTGAGGCCCGAGACCACCAGCAAAAGCGCCAGTGCAAGCACACTCGCGTTGGCCCCCTGTGAGTGCTCCCGATAGGCAAGCACGGCCAGAACCAGCAGCAGCGCAACAGCGGCGAGGGCTCCCCCTGCGATCAGCCAAACCGAGGGCATCGTCACGCGGTAGAACCCGGCACACAGAATGTGAATCAAAACCCCGAGCAGCAGATAGCTCACGAGCCAGGTGCGAAACCGGTGACGTTGCGGCGCGGCACTCACGGCGAGTGGCAATGCCACGAAAAGGATCGGCATCAAGAAGCGGCCGTTGACCCAGGTAAACTCGAGTCGCGAAAACGAGAAGGCACCATTGTAGAAAGCCATCAGGACCGCGAGGCAAAGACCTGCGATCAATGCCAAGCCCGGGCGCAGCTGGGGCCGAGTCACACCGAGTCGGACAAACCCGATGGGAGCCAGTGCCAGGGGCAGAAGGCTCCACACGCTCAAGTGGGACTCGTTGACAGTTGGCAGCTGGAACAGTTTTGCGAGGGCCTGCCATTCGGCGGCAAAAGTGTACGCGGCGAGTTCCCGCTCCTGACTCCACGCAAAGGCCGGGTTATCGGCTCCGAGTTGAAGGCTGCCGATCGTCATCGGAAAGCGCAGTGGGTAGCCCGTCTCAAAGAAATTACTGAGCATCCACGGTGAAGTGATCAACAAGGTCGCCACGGCTCCGAACGACAATACGGAGAAGAGCTTCGGCGTACTGAGGCCGCGACTCTCGGCCCGGGTCCAAAAATGATCCGCGATGACGACCGCGGCCGTAAAGACCAAGTAGGGCACCGACGTGAGTTTGACCCCCGCGGCCAACCCGAGTGCTAGAAGTGCAACAAACAACACGGCGCCATCGCGCACGCGCGAGTAGTGGATCGTAAATACCATTCCCATCAGGAGCAGTGCTGTGTTGGTAAGGTCGACATATCCCCAGCCAACTTCGTCCCAGGCTGCGGGTATAAACATCGCGTACAGCACGCAAGCGATGCGACTGCGCGCATCGAGGCCCAGCTGGCGGCCGAGAACCCAAAGCGAGAGTCCCAGGCAAGCCCACCAGAAGACATCTACTACGCCGGCCCACAGGTCATTGCCGAAGGGCAACATCGCCCAGGCGGTAAAGATTTCGCCGCCGCCAAAGATCGAGCGATACATGCTCCACCCGCCGGGAGCTTCGAGGGTGATTGGGCCGCCGGACTGCACCCACATCCCGGCTTTTACGTAATGGTAGGTGATCGAATCCCATCCCACGGTTGGCAACATCAACGCCCGCGCTGCACTGATCAGCGCAAACACCAGAGCAAGACCGTAAACCGCGTCAAACGGATGCCAGCGAAGCTTGGCAACGACAGATCGCAGGGCGACCGTGCAGTCGCGGATCAAGCAGACAAGTTCGCTGTGTCGCAACCCCGCCGCTCGCGATCCGATTGCGACGCCGGCCATGAGAGCCACCGCCGCGGTGCGCGTAAACATCGACACTGCGAGCAGAAGATGGAATGCCAGTGTGAGCACGACACCACCGACGACGACCGCAGCGAGCACCTGCAGACTGACCCCGCCGCTCGGCAACGCACGTCGTGCCAATGGCGCCGCAACCATCGCAGTGCAGTACAAAAGGACAAGCGTTACAAGCGTGCCGCTAATTACCTCGAACAACCGCCCTACCCTCGCTCAAGATCGACACCCGGATCGTTTTCACGCCGCACTGCATTCGCGATGCATTCCTCAATTATTGCCGAAGCCCAAGCAGAGCCCCGCCCCTCATGTTCGCCGACGCTCACCGCCGACAGTTTACGAGGTTGCTGCGCAAATCGCCCCGCCATCGCGACACTTGCTCCACGTGATATTACTCGCGACGGTAGACGTGAATCGAGTCTCCGATCGAGGCAACCGGCTCTCCGAGACTTGAGACATCGACGGGACCAACCCGACGCAGCACACCGTGGTCGTAAACCTCGTAGCTCATGTGATAAAGCGACACGCTGATCGCAAGCATCTCGGGGCCGATCTGGTAATCGCTCGGAACCACGTAGTCGATGCCGTACACCGCTGGGTCGACGCTCCCAAAGTAGTAAAGCTGCACGGTCGTTACGCCCTGCTCGTCGAGGTAGCGCGACAAAGCAACAAGATCTTGCCCGATGTCGACGTTGGCATCCGAGGCGTTGCGATAGCCCTGCTCATTGCCACCGACGAGCGGGTTGAAATAGGAGAGGTAATCGGGATAGGTCGCGACGCAGACCAACACTGCACCGGCGATCACCGCCCCCGTCGCAAGATTGCGCCATTTCTCGCCCCAGAGCGAAACCCATGAAACCGCCACCCACAACTGCACAAGAGGCACTGCGGCAAGCAGCGCTCTCCCTCCAAGCTGTCGATTGCCGCCAAG
>JBLHOB010000138.1:0-7178 GCA_047619425.1 Myxococcota bacterium | reverse complement strand
TTCGGGAAGCTTCATAAGAAGTGGCAGACGGTCAAATTCGCACCTCGGACGTCACCGGCATATTCGCGCCGGGTAACTTTCTATGTCCGCTTCTTCAAGACTCGAACCGGAACGTCGGCTTCAGGGGCGAGCGTTCCGTTGCGACGAACGGTTGCCAGAGGGCGATCGAGTACAAGTTCGAGATCGGTGCGCATCACGACCCTGGCGATCACGATCTTCAGTTCGTTCATCGCAAACGAAGCACCCAAGCAATAGCGATGGCCACCACCGAACGAAGCCATCTCGTGTACCGCGTAGCGGCGATCGATGAAGCGTTCGGGCCTGAACTTGAGAGGTTCGGGGTAGAGACTGGCGTCTCGGTGAATGGCGATGATGCCGCCCGCGAGGGTCACGCCGCTTGGGATGCGATAGCCGTCGATTTCATATTCGTTGCGCACGGTTCGAAAAAATTCCGGCAAGACCGGGTGCATGCGCAGCGTTTCCTGACATACCGCACCAAGCAACGGAAGAGCGGTGATCCTATTGGGATCGGGATCGGGACCGAGAGCTTCGACCTCCTTTCGGACTCGCTCGATCAGCTCCGGTTTTCGCAAGAGTTCGTAGAGGGCCCACGCGAGTGTCGTCCCGGTGGTTTCATGGCCGGCCATCAGTAGGGTGACGAGATGATCCCGAATTGCGGTGTCGTCCATCGCCTCGCCATCTTCGAAATGCGATTCGAGCATGCGAGAGAGCACGTCCGTCCCGGGTCCTGTCGCGGCTCGCGTTGTCTGGATCTGGGCGTAGATCAGATCGTCGAGTGTCTTCATGTTCCGAAGAAAGCGCGCCCAAGGTCCGAGGCCGAATGGCGCGCGCTGGAGAAACTTGAAAAAGATAAGTGCGGGGTTGACCTCGACGACTGCATCGTAGATGGCGGTTCGCATCTCCTTGACCTGGTCGTCGGCCTGAACACCGAATACCGTGCGAATGATCACGTCGATCGAAACGTTGCTCATGGATTCACGCAGTCGGATGCTGTCGCCTACCGACCAGCGCGCGAGCTCGCGGTCGGCAGCTTCAACGACCGCACCGGCATAGCTGCGCATTCGGCTGCCGGTGAACGTGGGAGATAGAAGCTTGCGATCATTTTTGTGACGATCGCCCGAGGACAGCAAGAGAGACCTCCCGCCAATCATGGGTTCGATCGCGTCGAAACCGAACTCGGAAACGAAGTCGTCCTCGCCACCTTCAAGGATCCGCTTTGCTCCGTCCGCAGACAGTGCGACGACGAGGGTGCCGTTCATGGTCGGCATAGTGAACAGCTTCCCGTAACGCGCACCCATTTTTTCGTAGTAGCCGTACGGGTCCCGGAAATAGCGAAGCGTCTGAATCAACGCACCGCGAGGACCTGGGGGAAGTGCATGACTCTCTGCATTGCTCATGGAATGGACTCCTTGGGCTCGGCAAGAGCGTGTGGCAGAGCAAGTCCCTCAGCCAGCAACTTGGGGTTGCGGCACTTCGGGCGGGCGATCGCCTGTTAATGCGCCCGACTCGCCTGCTCCGCGTCCGTCCAGAATTCTATGTTCGCCCCGCAACCCTAAGGGCTTGGAACTCTTGGCAAAGCCAATTTCAATAGGTTGACAACCTTTGCTCGTGAGCCGCTTGGGAATCCCGGACTGAATCGCCCCGGGATTGCAGGCGAAAGTGTTAACCGTGTCCCCGGAATAATCTGTAACCCATGTGTCCTGTATGGACCTACCAAAATTGGTGCCCCCGAGAGGATTCGAACCTCTGACCTACGGTTTAGGAAACCGCCGCTCTATCCTACTGAGCTACGGGGGCGTGCACTGGGGTCTTGCGGTAGCAATCTAACTGCAATTTGGCGATTCGGGGCGGCTTCATGCCCCCTGCCGGTGTTCTGCGCGCGCAGAGTAGCGGAATCTCCCTGCGCCGCGATTGACAATTTCCTCAACCATTCCGGGCCTCCGCTGACCTGGGTTGCCAATGAAGTCTCGTCTCAAAGACTCCTTGGACCCCATGGTGAATCCCCGTCAGTCGACGAATCAAATAACTCAGTTATTCTAGGAGCTTACAAGGGGCACCCGCCCGTGGTTGTTGAGGGTTTTCGGAGACTGATCCCAGTCTTCCCTTGACTCGCGATGCCCATCCGATGCAAAGTAAACCGTTCAAAGCGCGCCCCCAGCCGCCAGGAGGATTTCCGATCTTGTCCTTAGATATTGCCGAGTTGCCAGGTGGGTTTTCCCTCTCACTTGCAGCCGATTTCTCCATTGAAGTTGACGAAATCCAGAAGGGTCAGGCCGCCGCGGCTAACTTTCTTGAATCTCTCAAAGGTGAAGAGCTCACGACATCGCGCGAAGCGCTCGAGACGCTGGCCCTTGTTTTCTCAACAGGTGTCTGCGAAGGCGTCGACTTCCCCTGGCACCAGGTCCGAGCCCATCACGGCCAAGCGGCCTTCAATATATTGAAGGAAGATGGTGCTCCGTCGAAACTCGAAAGCTTGCGCTGCCAACTCGACCCGCATCATAAATTCCGTCAGGACTCACCGAAGTTTTCGAGCAAAAAGCTCCAGAAATTCCGCACGGCTTTGCAGCGAGTTCTGCGCCAGAGCCGAGACCTCGGTTACATGAGCAAGGACGATTTGACTCGAGTGATTTCTCCCAACAAGGAGATCCCGCGCGAGGGGGACCGCATCGTCTCTCACGGCGAGTTCCGCGCCTTACTCGTCGCATGCAGAGTGGACGCGCATGCCGAGAGTCTGCGCGATCGCCTGATCTTCTATTTTCTCTACCACAGTGGTCTCAAGCTCGTTGAGTTGCTGGCACTGGCGATCGACGATCTGCACTTCAACCAGAAAACCCAGCAAGTCACGATAAAAACCGGCAAGGCCAAGAACCAAAAGTCGCGGCGAGTCTCGCTTCCGAACGAAGCGTTGATTTCTCTTGAAGACTGGCTTGAGCAGCGGGGCAACGAAGAAGGTGCCCTGTTGAACCCGGTCACTAAGAATCACAAGATCGAAGTCAGGCGGATGACGAGCGAAGACGTGAAGACCGCGTGTGACAAGAGGGCAAAGGAAGTCGGCGTTGCCCCGTTCACACCTGAAGAGCTTCGCGCCAGCCCCGGCACCATGATCGACCTCGAAAAGGCTGAGCGCAAAAAGGCCAAACTGGCAGCCGAAGAATCGGCTGACGTCGCTCCTTACGAGGACGAAGTCGACTACGACGATCTCGGTGGCACTCGGCAGCTGACAACGGTTTGCTTCCCGGTTTGGGAGCGCAGCGTTAAGTCTTGATCCAAACGCTTTAATCAACCGGATACGATCCGAAGCGCCGGCTCTTGTAGCCGGCGTTTCTGCGTTGGGGCGCCTTGCGACTCAGGGGCACGCCGGGCGTCGATCAAAACGATCTATCGCAGATGTCGATCGCACAGAGTTACGGCAAATAGAGCAACGGGTCTTTCGGCACTTCGTTTCGCGTGATCTCAAAGTGCAGGTGTGGGCCTGTGGTGCGGCCTGTCATCCCGACCTCAGCGATGCGCTGCGCCTTCTCCACAAACTCTCCCTTGCGTACGAAGAGCTTGCGCGCGTGGGCGTAGACGCTGCGGTAGTCGCCCGTGTGCTTGAGGATCACCACATTGCCGTAGGCACCGAGCCGGCCCGAGTGGATCACCCTACCCGCTTCTGCGGCACGGATCGGCGTGCCCTTCTTAGCAGCCAGGTCGATACCTTCGTGGGGCTTGCCGTTGCGACGGCCGAAGCGCGAGGTGAGCTTGGTGCGCGAGAGCGGCCAGACGAAGTTGAGCTTCGCATTGCGCTTGGCCTGGGCCCGAACCCTGCGTTTGAGCTCGGCTCCGCTTCCCGAGGCAGGGGGTGCTCCGCCCCGCGCTCCAGTGCTGCCTGCTAAGCGCGACTGCTCTCCACGGCGCGGGATATAGATCTTCTGCCCGACCCGCAGGCCACTCACGTCATCAATCTTGTTGACGCGCTTGAGGACGTTTGGAGGAACGTTGTAGCGCCTGCCAATCTGGTAGAGATTGTCGCCGCGCTTAACGGTGTAGTAAAAGCCTCGCGCGGCGGCAGACGAATCGGGAGTCCACGCGCAGCCGGGAGCTGCGAGTAACCCCAAGACAAGACTGCCCAGGGCGAGAAACGTTGTAACGGGCCTTAGCCTTGCCAACCGTTTCGACCAATGAGATCCACGAAGTCGCACTCCCCGAGCACCTCACTACGAAAACGTCCGTCTGGCAGGCTGCGGTACCGCATAAGCTTCTGCTGGCCCCGTGGCCCAAATGGACCCACAAGCAACCCGTCATCCGCAACTTGATTGAGCAACGCCTGAGGCACCTCCGGACCACCCGCGGTGACAATAATGCGATCGAAAGGCGCGAGCTCTGGATGTCCACGCGTCCCATCGCCCTCATATACTTCGACGTTACTCAGCCCAAGCGCATTCAATGCCGCCTGAGCTTGCTGTGCCAAGAGCGGGATTCGCTCGATTGTGATCACTTCACGCGCGAGATGCCCAAGAATCGCAGCCTGGTACCCCGAACCCGTGCCAATTTCGAGCACGCGCTCGTGCCCCTTCAACTCAAGGGCCATTGTCATGGTCGCGACGACTCCGGGCGCTGAAATCGTCTGGCCTTCTCCAATCGGGATTGGCGTCTCTTTGTAAGCGCGGTCGCGCAACACTTCTGGCATCAGCAAATGTCGCGGCACCTCGGCAAACGCCTTGAGGACGCGGGGATCCTTCACCCCGGAGCTCTTAAGCCTCTCCAAAAACCTTCGAGGCGTTTTACTGCCTGTCACAGCGCGCCCCTCGTGCCCCACAGACATTCACAACTCCAAACAAGACGGGCTCATCGTGACTTTGCTGCATCAGGCGCTCTCCGACACCCGACGCTGTACGCGCTGTTTCCTATCTCACCAAAGCCATACCGCGCGTTGGCGACACATCAAATCTGCACTTTGGCTTCGAACTGTGCAGGTTTGCTCGAACCTTCAGCGAGTGCTCAGCGTACCGCAATTCGGTCGCAAACAGCGTTTCAACCCTTTGAAGAAACAAATGAAATTCTTTTGAACCGATTGCAAGAAAACGGCATCTATTGGATGTTTAACTCAGCAATCGAGCTAAATTTGGTTCGACCAAAACATCTCCAGATATCACTGCGTATTCCCGATCTCCCCCCATACGCACGCAAGTAACAGGAAACCATTTCGCCACTTACAAGCGCATTTTCCAAGCGCCTGCGACAAGCGCACTTAACGCGCGCCACTTAAAAGCAAGTTGAACGTTCGGCAGCAGTGCTCAGTCGGCAGCAGATGTATTTCAGGTCTTAGGATCGTGCTCTGCGCCCGCCCCCCAAGTAGTACTGCCAGTGAATGACGAAACCCAAGACGATTGCGAGACCTCCCTCCGCCTTCATAATTGCAAGGAATCTCGGAGATCAAACGTGTCTACGCGACCGCCACGCAAACGGGCTCCGCAATCAAAGCAACGAATCCAAAGCAGCAAGTTGAACTCTCGGCCAGCACTAGACCAATACTTCACAACCCACACACCACCATCACACCAACAGCACAGCAACAGCACTCGAACGACACACGAGCAGTAAAAGAGCCACAACAACAATGATCAACCGAACACCCTTACAATCATCGCGAGTCGACCGCACGAACACACAGTCGTGTCGTTCGGCCGCGCCCCTCGCGCACGCCCGAAACAAACAATGCACGCTGTTTGTGCTCCTCGTCGTCTGCCTGATCACACCGAGTGCGGCAGTCGCAGCAATCGACCTGCTCGGTCGGACCAGCGCCACCTTTAGCTGGGACGCGAGCCAGGGTTACATCGACACCTACGATGTCTATGTCCGATGCGCCGAGGGCGAAGCACCCGGCAATTTCGCGACCCTTCCAACACTTACAATCCCGGCCGAGTCACCGAGCGTTGTCGTATCTGGCAACTACGGAACCCAGTGCAAGGTCCGCGTGGTCGGGCGAGACATCTACGGTCGCATCTCGCCCATCTCCCAACCGTCCGAAGTTGTCCACTTTATCGAGCCGTCTCCACCTGAAGATGACTTCGATGGCGACGGTTTTTCAGACATCATCGTGCAAGATCCCAATGACGGCGGCACCTTGTTGGTTTCGGGCATTGATCTCGAGACGGGCAACATCTTCACCCACGTGCGAACGCGAATTAGTTCTTCTTCGGTGTTCAACTGGGAAATCGTCGACACCGGAGACTTCAACGGTGATTCCATTCCGGAATTCCTCTGGGTCTCAGCAAGCGACGATCCTGAACTCGGAATCACAACGTACACGTACCTCACCGGCTCACACCCGTTCGCCACTACGATCGTACTTGCGGGCCTAACGGACCGCGACGAAATCATCGCGGTTGGCGATTTCAATGGCGACGGATCCGACGACATCTTGCATCGCACCAATGATGCAATTGGAACTGTCTACGTGACGTTCATGTCACCCGACGGAGTGTTGCTGACTTCACGCTACGATGGCGCTCTGCAGAGCCAGTTTAACTTTGTCGCCTCGGGCGATTTCAACGACGACGGCAAGGACGACGTCGCGTGGCGACGCAGCGAAACGGGGCAAGTCGTGCTGTGGTTGATGACCCGCCCGGGCCGTATGACCCGCTCCAATTCAGGCATTCTCTTCGGCGACGAATGGCGCGGTGAGACTGCGGGCAACTTCAACAACTCCGAAGAAGACGACATTCTCTGGCGCAACATCGCCTCCGGCAAGACGCTTGCCTGGTACATGGACACGCCCGAGGCACCCGAGGAATTCATGCTCGGCGGTCTTGCCTCAGAGAACTGGTCGCTACTCTCCGCTGGAGACTTCGACGGGGATGGTCGAGTCGATGTCACCTGGATCGACGACGACACCGGCGTGCTCAACGTCTGGCACATGGACGAGACCGAAGAAGCGGGCTTTCGACTCGAGTAGAAAAACGGCCCTAGGCCTCGCTCGCTCGCACGACGTCCTCGCGCACCGCACTCGAATGCACGAGTTCGACAATGGTCAGCGCCATGGCGCGAGCTCCTTCGAGCAGTCCGGCTTTGCCGCGCTCGGTCACCGTCGCCTCTGCAAAGGCTCTCGTGTGCAGGGGCAGATTCTCACCAATTGGAAAGTTGGGGTGAATGGTCGGCACAACCCGCGAGATGTG
>JBLHOB010000137.1:0-7184 GCA_047619425.1 Myxococcota bacterium | reverse complement strand
CTTGCCTTGGTGCGAGAAGGACTGGTCAACCACTGGTCTACGGAACGAATGCTCGGCGATTTGACCTTCGCAATCGAACGGTTCCCCACCAAGGGAAAACGTTTTGACGAAGCAGAACGTCGACTCAGCGGAGAACCCGACGTCGATGAAGTGTTGCAACGCATCGACGGTACCCAGACCCTCGGGACGACAATTGGACGTCACTTCAACTCTCCGATCACGCTTGCGACGATATGGATCTTGTCGGTCGGTAACCTGATCCGCTACGAAGACCTGGCAGCTGGTGATCACGACGGCGAAGACAATTCGGTTGAGCCCGAAATTGAGATTGAAGTCGTCGGGTCGGGCGCCGTAACGCCACGCGCCACTACCGCTTCGCAAGCGCCGACTGCAACAAGCCCTGCGGCGACAAAGCTGGCCGACGACGCAGCGGAAGTACTTCGGGTAGAGGTCATCGAACGACTCGAGAATTTGGAAAGCTGGACGCTCTACCAAATGCTCGGCGTTTCCGAAGACGCAACCGACAGCGAGATTCGCAAGGCCTACTTCGGAGCGGCAAAGCGCTTCCACCCCGATGCCCTGACCCACCTCGGACTGTTGGACATCAAAGAGCAGGCTGCCGCGGTGTTTGCACGAATCGCCGAAGCAAACGACGTACTGCGTGACCCTGCCAAACGTGCCAACTACAACGCGAACAAAGATGACAACGGCTCAGACATCGACACCCGTGCTCTTGCCCAGGCCGAAACCTCCTATCGCAAGGGCGAGATTCTCGTGCGCATGGGCGACTTCCGCGGCGCGCTCACATACCTCGAGTCTGCGGTCGAACTGTGGCCTGAGGAATGTGAATATCAGTCAGCATTGGGCTGGGCGTTGTACAAACAGCCAAAGGCCGATCTCGAGCGCTCGCAAATCCATCTTGAGAAGGCTGAGCAGCTCGATGGTTCTAACGCCGTTGCGCTGTTTCGCCTCGGCATGGTACTGCGCGCCGCAGGCGAGACTGACCGAGGTTCTGAGTTGGTCGCTCGCGCCAAGATGGCAGACTCCGCGGTCAACTAGCCGGCCCTCCCCCACGCCAAGAACACATCACTCCAGACCTATTGATTCCAACGTCTTAGACCCACAATTGCGTCTAAACCGCTGCTCCCTCGCGTGAACCAACCTGATGTTTTGCTTGACGAAACCTTGACAGTACGTAAATGTAACGATCGGTTCAAACTTCAGAGGACAACCGCTCACCATGACCGAAAAGACATTCTCGAAGCGACTTACCCCCCAAGGTGCCGAAAGTCGCGAACGCCTCCTGCAGGGTGCCATCGACCTGATTTCGGAACGCGGTTACGCCGCAACGAGCGTCGACGCAATCTGCCGCCATGCAGGCACTGCAAAGACCGCGCTCTACTGGCACTTCAAAAGCAAGGAAGGTTTGCTCAACTCCATTATTGAGCGCGTCAACGAAGATTGGACCAACGAAATTATCCGAAGCACGAAGTCCATTGGTGAGCCGGCAGAACGCCTCAACGTCCTTATCGCCAATTTGCGATATATCGTAGAGGAGAAGCCCCATCTGATGCGATTGCTCTTGTCGATCCTGCTCGAACGCGGCGATCAGAGCGATGAAACTCGTAAATCGATTTTGAAGGTATTCCGCCGATCGGGCACGGCGCTGATTGAGGGCATTCAGGGCGACCTGGCGAACGCCTTACCTCGCATCGAGATGGTTGCGCACACGATCCTCGGCCTGCTGCAGATGGCATTGCTGCGACGCCTCGTCGATCCCACCACCGACCTAGACCTGGTGTTTTCCGACATGCGACGCACGGTGATTCTCATGGTGTCGGACCGGGTAAACAACCCGGGCATCTACGACGACTCCCATGTCCACTCAACCCGCAGCGCTCCGACAGAGTCGGCCTCGCCGATGACGATGGCCGCCGCGGACCAAGCCTGAGAGCGAGCACCGAGCTGCGCACCCCCCGCTGGCGCTTAAAGCACGACACCATCACGGATCGCACCCCGCGACGCCGCTCCACTCACATGCCTGCGAGTGGTTGGCTCCGGCCACAGGGCAACGGTCGGAGCCGTGGGCTGCGGCTGACGGAGTTGGGTGCTCGTGCCGCACGAGAATACGCGTGCAAGCTGTATCCGTGCTTCCATCGGCCACCTCACAGCGGTATGATGAAGACTTGGGACATTGAAGAACGTACAGCACGAACAAGTCCTGATCACTCGCGCGTTCACCGGTAGGCACCATCAACGATGGCCGAGCTTTCAACTTCAGTAGCGGGTGGACTTGCCTGCTGGCTTGCGGGGCAATCTGTCTCAGCGACCGACTGGTGTGAAAACATCTGCGACGCAGAAAAAGTGCTCGAAGACGGCGGCTTAATTTCGTGGGAAATCTTTGCCGCGTTGTGCGAACGACTCGGTGAGTTTTCGCACGGTTCACAAGCCCCGCAAGCACCCAACCTGCCGACGTTGCGTGAGATTGGTCGCGAGATCGCTGAAGCGATCTTCACGAACCAGGCGAGGGAATTTCCAGCCGACGCCGTGCCGATTGAAATTTTGTTGATCGAAGAGGCGCCCAACTTCGCGTTTGACGTATTTCCGGATCTACTCGTGCAAGCCGAGATCGCCTCGGATGGCGATGTCATGTTGTTTCAAGTTGCACTGCCCGAAGACGCAACCGATTGCGCCGAATTTTTCGAGTTGATCCAAGGCGTGCTCGAGGCCCTTCCCCTCCTCGCCGGCCAGGAACCTTCGGACGTTGCATGTGACTTACAACCGGGACGCGCCCGCTATGTCGTCCGCATCCCGCGTGCCTTCGAGAATGTCATTCCTCTCAGCGGCAACATGGACGACAGCTTTGACGTGGCCCTCGACGCGGTCGACTCGGCCCCGGATGCCGTCTTTAAATACGACGAAAACTACGACGAAGAATTCTCGGCAGCGATGCTCAACCGCCCCTCGACTTCGAGCCTAAAACGCGCCCCAAGCATCGAGTTCGAAACGGACATCGCCGACTACGACGGCAGGCGCTCCCCCGACGACAACCGCGGCGAGACAGGGCTAGGACAAAGCAACGCAGTCGCGGCGTCACCCCAAGCGTCACTGCTCGACGCCATGACATCGTGGCCCGACCTCGATGCGGCGGTCGAGCATCTCTTCACCTGTCTCAAAGAGCATTTTCGGTGCGCGGCCGCACAGGTCTGGCTCGAGAGGGGAAGCGATGCGTTGACCTCCCAGCCCACTTTCGACTTCGGCGCATCTGACAAACCACCGACCCACAGCTTGCGCCTCGGCATCGCCAATTCGCCAATCGGCCGCATTGACCTGTGGAACGACCACGATCTTCACGGGCAGTCTGATGGGCCACTCGACCGACAATTCGACGAACGGGCGCTTGCTGAACTCGAGGCCCTCGTACCGGTATACGCGATGGCGTTTCAAGCCCTTGGTGGAGTCGAGCCATCCGATGGGCCCAGCACCCCCCCGAGCTACACCCCGAGCTTTGCCTCGGACCGCGACATCCTCGGCTTCTTCGAATTCATCTCGGCCGCTCGCGCTACGGCGGGGGAAGACGTTTTATTTGCCCTCGCAACCGAACTCGCTCGCCAAGTATCCGGTCACACGGCGTTGATTTCCCTCTGCCACGAAAGCCAACCCGAGACACTGCAAACCGCCGTTGCGTTTCACAACGACGTACGAATAGACAACTACGCATTCAAAACAAAGGGCAGCGTCTGCGGCGAAGTACTCAGCCTGCAGCTCACTTGCTACGACAACAACTTCGACGCCAAATACGATTCAGACACAGCATTGCTCGGCGCTTCGTCATCCCCTTGCGAGAGTTTCATCGGAGCCACCCTGCGCGATTCCAGTCGACAGGTGGTTGGCGTCATTGGCGCCTGGAGTCGTGAGCCGATCGCCGAGCCCGAACGGGCTGTTCTTCGCTTGCGCGTGTTGGCGCACGAAGTCGAGGTCGAACTCCAACAGCGACACGATCGAAACACCCACCAAATTGAGACGAGCCGCTTTCGCAGTGTCGTCGAAGCCTCCCGCGACATGGTGATTGAGCTGTCGCCGCCCCAAGCCGTCTTGCAAGTGTCACCCAACGTAACTGCGAACTTCGGCTACACCGCACAGCAGCTGAGCAATCTCCGGTTGAGCGACCTCATCCATCCCGACGACATCGCCGCCGTTAGACGTCAGTACGCCGAAGCTCAGCACGACTCGACGCTGCCTAGCCTGGCTTTTCGTGTGCGACGCGTGGATGCGAGCTGGTGCCATGTCGAGGCCAACGCAAGCTCGTACCGCACGGCCGAAGGCGAAATCCGCGTCATCGTCGTTGCGAACGACATAAGCAAGCAGGTCCAGTTTGAGCAAGAGCGCAAGCAGATGGCCTCGATCATTCAGAACAGTTCCGACGTAATCGCCATTGCATCGCTCAATGGCACCCTGCTCTTCCTCAATGCATCGGGCCAACGTTTCATGGGCCTCGTCAGCGACGAAGATGTCATGAGCAAGTCTCTTTTCGACTTCGCTCACGCCGACGATGAGCGCGCAATGAAGTTCGAGATCATGCCGGCAGTGCATCGTAGTAAGGAGTGGAACGGAGAGCTCGGCCTCAAGCACTTCAAAACTGATCGTCGACAGATGACGACTTCCCAACTCTTCATGGTCGACAGCCGCAGAGCCGACCAACCCACGGTCATCGCGATGATCTGCCGCGATATCAGCGACAAGCGAGACAGCGAGCTGGCGCTGAGCGAAAGCGAGCAGCGCTACCGCATGCTCGCTGAGAACCCGTACGACTTGATCTCCGAGTTGGACGAGCACGGAAACTTTATCTACGCGAGCCCCAATTTCGGGACCGTGCTGGGCTACTCGCCAGAGATGCTACTGGGCACCCCGGGACTCAGCGTCGTTCATCACGAAGACCGGAAGGCAATGGGGAGCCGTTTTGCTGGATCATCCAGCACACTCTCCTCCTCCTACGCATCGTTTCGAGTCGTGAGCAAAGGCGGCGACACTCGCTGGTTCGAGACGACGTCGCGCTCCTATAAGACGGCTAGCGACCGTTTGATGACCGTCTTCATTTCACGCGACATTACCGATCGCATCGACTCCAGCGAGTCATTGTTGCGTACCGAGCAGAAGCTTCAGCAGTCGCAAAAGATGGAAGCCATTGGTCGCATGGCCGGTGGCATTGCCCACGACTTCAACAATCTGCTTACCGCCATCACGGGCTACTGCGACCTCCTCCTAGAAGAACTGACCGAGCACCATCCAGCCCGGGCCGATGCCGAGGAAATTCTCAAAGCGTCCGAACGCGCGGCGGGACTGACCCACCAACTCCTCGCGTTCAGCCGCCGACAGGTACTGCAACCGCGCATCGTCGATCTCAATAATCTGGTTGCCGACATGGATCGCATGCTGCGGCGCCTGCTCAGCGAGGACATCGAACTCATCAGCATGCTGGACGGCGAGTGTTGGCCCATAAAAGCCGATCCGGGCCAAGTACAGCAGGTGTTGTTGAACCTAGTCGTGAATGCGCGCGATGCGATGAGGGACGGCGGGCGCATCACGGTTGAGACCGCCAATCAAGTTCTCACTGAACCCCTCGTCACCGATCTCGACACCATCCCCGTCGGCGACTACCTGACCCTCAGCGTCGCAGACACCGGCACCGGAATGACGGCCGAAGTGAGGGCGATGATCTTCGAGCCGTTCTTTACGACCAAGGAGAGCGGCAAGGGAACGGGCCTCGGCCTCAGCACGGTGATTGGGATCGTGCAACAAAGTGGTGGTCATATCCGCGTCGATAGCGCCGAAAGTCGCGGTTCGCGCTTTGAGATCTTCCTACCCCGTGTCGACGAAGTCCCCATGCTGCCCGAGCGCTACCTGGCCGCCAGTGAATTCCGCGGCGATGAGACCATATTGATGGTCGAGGACTCCGAGCCTGTGCGCCGATTGGTTGGCCGCTGCCTCGAGCGCAACGGCTACACGGTTCTCGAAGCCGCGTCCGGCCCCGATGCCATGCGACAGTGCAGCGGGCACACGGGCCCCATCCACCTGGTGCTCACTGATGTGATCCTCCCCAAGATGGACGGCTTCGAAGTGGCCAAGCGAATTTTGGCGCTGCGTCCCGACAGCAAGGTGATCTACATGTCGGGCTTTACCGACGACGCTCTCGACAAACACGGTCTTCGCGCCCAGGACATCGCACTGCTCGAGAAGCCCTTCACCCCATCGACGCTGCTGCGAACCGTGCGCGAGTACTTAGACGCTGGAGTCGTCCCGACTCCGCCCATGCGGACCAACCCAGCAGACGACTCGCGCGACTGAGCACCCCCTGCAGAGACCGGGCCCCAGGGCGCCGTTTCGAGCCCGTGCGTCATTCCCGCAATGTTAAAATTCCCCTGCAATACCCATAGCTTATGTTTCATGTGGAACATTCAGATCGCGAGCGCCCAGCCCGCCCAAGAGCCGCATCCGGCCAGTTCTCAATTACTGAGACGCCGTCTTTCGCGCTCAGAGGATTTACAGGACCAATTCAGTCCGATATGCTGAGCCCGTTCTGAATGACCCTGCTGCGCGCCCGTTGCTGCATTCGAACCGAGCAGCCCCACCGTCGCCCCGGTGATGTCAGTCTGCCAGCGAGACCCAAACGAAAACGAATCCAGTGAATTCGAGCAGCTAAACGCGCATGAAGACGCTTGCCTGAAGTCCACCGCGGCGATGCGCGTTACAGCAACCGGAAGCCAGCCAGAAGCCAAACTGGAATCGAGAGACCCACGAATATGTTTCGATTAAGCAAAATCACCGACTACGGAATTCTTCTGCTAGCCCACATGGCAAGCAGCGACGGATCCGGTGACGGTGACTCTAAAAGCAACGATCGGGCGACCGGCAAACTCCACACGGCACGCGAATTGGCCGAGAGCGTCGACCTGCCCCTCCCGGTGGTCAGCAAGGTTTTGAAATCTCTCGCCCGCCAGGGCACGATCGAAAGTCACCGCGGCGCGAAAGGTGGCTACAGCCTACGCGCCGACGCCACGGAGATCACCGTGGCTGAAATGATCGCGGTACTTGAAGGGCCCGTCGCGATGACCGAATGCGCGGCCTCCTCGGGACTTTGCCTGCACGAAGACTCTTGCTCGGTGCGCGACCCGTGGCAGGTCATC
>JBLHOB010000136.1:0-7200 GCA_047619425.1 Myxococcota bacterium | reverse complement strand
TTGTCAAACATCACGCTCTGAAAGCGCGCGTATGGACACATGTGAAAGCACACTTGTTCGCGCAAAACGCCCGACATCAAAAAACTGGCAACCGCGGGGAAGCTCAGCCAAAAGGCTTCAACGCTCGAGAGAGACCCAGTCGTGATCTTGTCAAGCAAGATTTCCGGTCGCAAGAAGTAAGCGAGAAACGTAAAGGAGATCGAGAAGGCAAGCCCCGCCCATAGCGTCCACTTGAGTAACTTTTTGCCAATGCGCTTGCGATCCCAGGCTCGACGATCGAGTCGCATGCGCTCGGTTCTTGCACCTTCGACCTTTTGTTCGATAAAGAAGTAGACGAGCGTCCAGACCGTTTGCGGACATGCCCATCCGCACCACACGCGCCCAGCCATCACCGTGACGATAAACAGGCCGAAGGCCGACAACATCAAGAGCCACGAAAGCATCACGAATTCTTGCGGCCAATACGTAACACCAAAGATGACGAACTTGCGCTCGGGTAGGTTGAGCCAAAACAGGGGGTGCCCGTGGAGCTGCAGCCACGGCCCTATGTAATAGACAGCAACGAGGCCCGAAAGGACCACGCGACGCCACCTCTGGTAGCCCCCATACAGAGACAGCGGATAGATTTTCCGCCACTTGTCATAGAGACTGACCTGCGATGTGGTTTCGCCGAGGCTCACAATTTCTCGCCACCGTTTGCGGCGGACGAATCGTTTGACGGGCTATTCGACAGGCTATAGACGTACGTAGCCAGCAGATGGATTTTCTCTTTCGTGAGCAGCTTTCGGTGAGCGGGCATCTGATTAAAACGCCCCGCGCGAATCTGCGCTTCGATTTCCTCGACGCGCCCACCGTGGAGCCAAATGTTGTCCGTCAGGTTCGGCGCACCCACTGCTTTGTTACCTGTGCCGTCCGCTCCATGACAAACCGCACACATCGTCGTGTAGTGAGACAACGCCGCTTCCGCCTTGGCGCCATCGTGTTCGCGGCCGCTCAGCGACAGCACGTACTGGGCGAGAGCTTTCACGCCGAGATCACCACCCACAACCGCTTCCATCGCTGGCATGTTTCCAATGCGGCCGTTCGTGATGGTTGCGATGATCGTGTCTGGAGTACCGCCGTAGAGCCAATCGTTATCTGTCAGGTTGGGATACCCCTTGGCTCCTCTGGCATCCGAACCGTGGCAGGTCGCGCAGTGGTTTTGGAATAAACGGCTCCCCATTTCGACGGCCTGTGGTTCGTCGACGAGTATGTCAATCGGTTGTGCCGCGTACATCGCAAATAGCGGGCCATAGCGCGCGTTCGCCGTGTCTACCTCAGCGTCGTACTGACCCTGCGACGTCCAACCCAAGGTGCCCGCGTAGGAGCCCATGCCGGGAAAGAAGACAAGGTAGGCAACGCCGTACACGATCGTGCCGATGAACAACCAGGTCCACCACGCTGGAAGCGGGTTGTTTAGCTCTTGGATGCCGTCGTGCTCCGCTTGTAGGGGTTCTCCCTTTTCGTCCTTGCTGATCAGCGCAACGCGATTGACCCACAAAAGCCATACGCACCCGCCCATGCAGAGGATCACCAACACATCGACGTAGAGGCTCCATCCAGTGCTCATTGCTCTGCCTCTTCTCCGCGCTCGATCCGTGATGGGTCCTCGCCGTCCGCGAACGGCAACAGGGCGTCCTCTTCGAAGCGTTTGCGGTTTTCGCCGTGATACGCCCACCAGGTGATGCCAATAAATACGGCAAACGTCAGTATCGTAATCACGCCACGCACTAGACCGATGTCTACCATGGCTCCGCTTTCAATCGAATTCACATCCATCTTGATCACCTCGCTTTCAAATGAGTTCCGAGCTGTTGGAGATAGGCAATCATCGCGGAGAGCTCGGTCTTGCCAGCGACGGCGGCGCTCGCGCCATCGATATCTTCGTCTCGATAGGGAACACCTACCGCTCGAAGCGCGCGCATCTTCGTGCCGGTGTCTTCACCGTCCAGCATTGATTCAGCGAGCCAGGGGAAGCCGGGCATATTCGATTCGGGGACAACAGCCCGCGGATCGTTCAAGTGCTCGCGATGCCATGTATCGCTGTAGCGCCCGCCAACGCGAGCTAGGTCGGGTCCGGTGCGCTTCGATCCCCAGAGAAAGGGATGGTCCCAAACCGATTCGCCCGCGACCGAATAGTGCCCGTATCGCTCCGTCTCGGCCCTTAGAGGCCGAATCATCTGCGAGTGGCAGCCGACGCAGCCCTCGCGAATATAGAGGTCACGTCCTTCGAGCTGCAGAGCCGTAAGCGGCTTCATTCCTTCGACCGGTTCCTGCATCGAAGGCGAAGCGACGAGGGGAACGATCTCGGCAAGCCCCCCCAGACTCACGACGAAGATGATGCCCACCACCATAAGGGGGAGTCGTTTCTCTACCGTTTGGAGATCCATCATCGACTCCTTAAGCCTGCACGGCGTCGTGGTTGGGTGCATCGGGGACGGCCTGACGGACCGTCTGCCACACGTTGAATGCCATGATGAGCATGCCAATGAAGAACATTGACCCGCCCGCCAGTCGTCCGACGTAGTAGGGCCAAGTGGCTTCCAACGACTGCACGAAGCTATAGGTCAGCGTTCCGTCGTCATTGACCGCTCGCCACATCAGCCCCTGCATCACACCTGCGACCCACATCGAGGCCGCGTACATCACGGTTCCGATGGTCGCGAGCCAGAAGTGGAAGTTGATCAAGCGAATGCTCCACATCTCTTCTTGATTCCAAAGCCGCGGAATCAAGTAGTAGAGCGAACCCATGGTCATCATGGCGACCCAGCCGAGCGCACCGGAGTGAACGTGTCCGATTGTCCAATCGGTGTAGTGCGACAGGGCGTTGACTGTCTTAATCGCCATCATCGGCCCTTCAAAGGTCGACATGCCGTAAAAGGAGAGAGCTACGACCATGAAGCGGAGGATCGGATCCTCCCGCAGCTTTCCCCAAGCACCAGACAGGGTCATGATGCCGTTGATCATCCCCCCCCACGAAGGAGCCAACAACACCAGCGAGAAAACCATGCCGAGCGACTGCGCCCAATCGGGAATCGACGTGTAGTGAAGGTGATGCGGCCCGGCCCACATGTAGACCGCAATCAATGACCAAAAATGGACGATTGAAAGCCGATACGAGTAAACGGGGCGCCCCGCCTGCTTGGGTACGAAGTAATACATCATGCCCAGGAAACCAGCGGTAAGGAAGAAGCCAACCGCGTTGTGTCCGTACCACCACTGAACCATCGCATCGACTCCGCCTGCGTAGACCGAGTAGGACTTCCATGCCGACACCGGGATCTCGGCGCTATTGACGACATGAAGAATGGCAACGGTGATGATGAACGCCGCATAGAACCAATTGGCGACGTAGATGTGCTCCGTTTTGCGCTTCGCGATCGTGCCCAGGAAGACGACCGCATACGCGATCCAGACAACCGCGATCAATAAGTCGATCGGCCACTCAAGCTCTGCATACTCTTTGCTGGTCGTAATGCCCAAAGGCAATGTGATCGCCGCGGCTACGATGACGAGCTGCCAGCCCCAGAAGGTAAACGCCGCAAGTTTCGGCAGGAAAAGGGGCACGCGGCAGGTACGTTGAACGACGTAGTAGGAAGTTGCGAACAACGCGCAACCACCAAAGGCGAAGATCACCGCGTTGGTGTGCAGAGGTCGTAAGCGTCCAAAACTCAGGTATGGAACGTCGAAGTTGAGTTGGGGCCATGCGAGTTGTGCGGCGAGTAATACACCGACCAACATGCCCACGATGCCCCACACCACTGTCATCAACGCGAACTGACGCACCACATGCATCTCATAGTTTGGTGTGTCCGGGCTGTAAGTTGCCGCCATCGAAGCTCGTCTCCCATAGAACCTAACGCTGGTCACGATCCGGTCTTGGATCTCGTGCGTAGAGCGCAGTGTTTGCGTTTTGACCCTCTTGTCTTGCGGGAACCGGGAGTTGCATATCTGATGCCAAGTTGTTGCAGTCGTTCTCCGACGGTGTGAATGGACGAACAATCCGCGCGCAATATCGACGGATGACGGCTTTCACCGGCCTCTGGGGCGTATGGAGTAAACCTCGATTACAAATCAAGGCGGCAGGTCTGTGACTGAGCGCGGTCCCGGAGGGAAGAGCAGTGAGTCATCCGGCCACGAAATGAGGCAATCGGCTACAAACCGCACTGGCGTCGAGTCAAGCTGACACACGGGTGCAAAAAAAAACGCGGCACCTACAAAATAGGTGCCGCGCCTTTTTTCGTGTCAATACGCTGAGAAACGCGGTGCTCTACAGGTGCTGAGCCAACGTTTCCGCGATCTCTTCCGGCGTCACCGGCGGATCAAAGCGCGCAAGCACCTCGCCCTTCTTCCCGACAAGGAACTTTGTGAAATTCCAGCCGATCGGCTCGCTGCCGTCGGAGCCGGGGTTTCCCGCTTTCAAAAATTCGTAGAGGCCGCAGGCTCCGTCGCCGTTGACTTCGATCTTTGAAAACATGGGAAACGTGACGTCGTACTTTGATGTGGCGAACTCAACAATCTCAGCGTCGGTTCCGGGTTCCTGTGCACCGAATTGATTGCACGGGAAGCCGAGAACTTGAAAGCCCTTGGCCGAGTTGTCTTCGTGTAGGGTACGCAGACCTGCGTACTGAGGAGTAAGTCCTCACTGACTTGCGACGTTTACCAAGAGGCAAACCTGCCCCTCATAGTCGGCGAGGTTGACGCTTTCGCCGCTAATCGAGGACATGGTGAAATCGTGCATACTGGCCATGGTTCTCTCCTCCTTGATGGGCGGCGGTTGATAAGGTGCTCCCGCCCGAGACAAATGGTCGCAAACGTGCGCAGGCTTCGACAGCTAAATGCGCATGCCAATCAACTATTCATTCGGGATGGGCAGGAGTAGACTCAGCAGCCACTCAGCAGCCATTGAAGGGAATGGCGCGAGTCGCGGACTTTTGGCAGAGAGCTATTCGTCGGAAAGGAAGCGCTCGAGAGTAATCGTGCCGGTCTCGCCGAGACATTCCCTAGCTGTGCCAACTGTGCCAGCCGCGACATATTCGTACGTGCCCACCGCCGTATTTTCATCGACGAACTCGATTTCCAACTCAATCGTTTCGTTGCTGGAGTTTCTCGTGATGGCGGTCATGTCGGCACCGACGAGTTCGCCTCTCCACTGAAACACGGGCTTACCCGGGCAGTTATTCGGGGTAAACGGATTTTCAGTTTGCCTAGGATTCGATCTTCGCTCACAGAACAACCCGTCCAAAACCTGGCAGGCAAGGTGCCTGCCGAGAACCGCGCCTTCCTCGAGAGGCTCTCCGACCTCGAAGACCACAAAGAAGGGCCTATCGTTTCCCTCGCCGTCGTCAGATGCCATTGCACCATTCCAACGTCCAGCGACCGAATAAGACGGCCCGTCCGAAGAACCGCTTTGTCCCTGGCAGCTCAACAGGAATGACAACAAAACTATCAGGAGTGGGACGAGTCGCGAGTGCATTTAGGTTCCTCTATGACGAGGCGGAGTATAGAGAAACCCCTCGAAATACATCAAGCCGAACAGGCGCTGTTCGGCAAACGTTCTCTGTAGCGAGCAGTACATTAGACGCACCTTTCCTCGCAACCGTTCCCTTGTGCTTCGTATTCGCAGCGAAGCATTGGGCCCCACACCCCGAGCAAATTGGGGCTGTGATCAAAATCCGATCAGCGCCCCTGGAGCGCTGATCCCGGCCCACGACATGTACGGACAGCCGACTGCGGGCGTCACATCGGGATCAAAGAACTAGACAGTTCGCCAGTTTTTCGACCGCATCGAGGTCACGAATGATCACCTTGCCCTTTTCGACTGCGATCAACTCTTCGCTTGTCCAGGTTCGGAGCTGCTTGTTGATGCTCTCGCGAGTCGTGCCGACAAGGTCGCCCCACTCTTCTTGCGAGAGCTTCAAGTTGATCAACACCCCGCCGCTGCTGGCCGGTTCGCCGTGGACGCCCGCAAAGTCGACGAATTTTTTGGCCAGTCTCACTGGCAGGTTCAAAAATTGAGTGTCTTCGACAAATTCACTCACCCGCACCAGTCGACGCGCCACAACTGCCAACAATTCGATTGAGACTTCTGGGCGCGTGCGCAGCAGCGAACGAAATTCGCGTTGGTCGATGACGACCAATTCGCTCTTCGTGATTGCCACCACGGTCGCGGTGCGGGGCGTGTCGGCGAGCAAACCGATCTCGCCGATAATCTCGCCTGGGTCGAGAACGCAGAACATCAAGTCGTCCCCGTCCATAGACGTGCTGATGACCTTGAGCTGTCCCGAAGCAACCACGTAAACCTGGCTTCCGGAATCGCCCTTGTGAAACAGCTCTTCTCGGGCCTTGATCGCCCGCGTCGTGGCCACCGACGCGATCGCATCGAGGTCGCCTTTGGCCAGGGAAGCAAACAGTGGTACGCCTGCAAGGATCGTCGACTTCTGCGCGGTCGTAAGATACGGCATCGCAAGAGGATAACCTGCCGGGGGTCCCGATCAATCGACATCGTGAGCGCCGCGACCGGGCGGACCTCCGCCCTGGGTCGACGAGGACTAGGGAGTACCGCGCCCTTCAAGGGGCGGATACATCTTCAAATCCTCGGCCTCCCAGTAGGTTCGCAGGGCCACCACCTTCCCCTCGCCGTTGACGCGGTAGGTGTAGACCCCGAACAACTGGCTGATCAATCCATTGGGGAACTGAATCGTCAAGGTTCCGATATTCGCGCACTCGTTCCCCGAACAGATCGAGTGTTGGAGCGAAAACATCGGACGCATGTTCGCGATGTTCTTCTCCCAGAATTTTTCAATCTCTTCTTTGCCTCGGAACCCCTCGCCGCTCGGGTCGATCATCGATTTGCCAATCGGGTCTTCCACGATGGCATCCGCGGCGAAATTGTCGAGCCACGCCTGTTTATCGCCACGAGCCACAGCGTCGATCGAACGCCACGCTGCGAGTCGCGCGGGGTGTTTGGCATCGGCACTCGGAAGTTCTGCCATGGATGATTGGCTCCTTGGTGAAGATGATTCGCTGGTCGCGCTACGCGTCCTCGTAGGCACCGAGGATGGGCGTAAGTTCGGTCGGTGTCGCGCCGTGAAGAATCACGCCATCGCATCCGAGGGCCAGCTGTCCTTTGATCGCGTCGACACATTGCGCAGGGCTCCC
>JBLHOB010000135.1:0-7218 GCA_047619425.1 Myxococcota bacterium | reverse complement strand
CCTACGGTCTTTCGATCGCGCATGGCTTCGAGAGCAGCGGGGAGTTCTTCGAATGCAACCTCGCTCCCGATTACCGGGGTGATGCGCTTGCTGATCACCCGGTCGACGATCTCTTTGGTGATATGGGTTCCGAGTGCGTCGGGGACGAAGTTCCATCCCATGGCCTTCTTCATCATCGGGCCAATGGTGGTGTCCGCGTACGCGAGTAGGACACCGCAGAGCCTTAGATTGCCTGCGGAGATCTTTCGCGGAACAATAAACTTTTCGTCGGCGTGGGACTTGTCGGAAGCAAAGCCCATCATGAGGTAGCGGCCGTTGTAAGCCGTGGCGGCGATCGACTTCTCCATCACGGCTTCGCCAACATTGTCAAAGACGACGTCGACACCTTTGCCGGCCGTTGCCTCCATGACGATCGCGCCGAAGTCTTCTTCGTTGTAGTTGATTGCGACGTCCGCGCCGAGTGCTGTGCAGAGTTTCGTTTTCTCGCTGCTGCCCGCGGTTGCATAAACCGTTGCGCCGATATCCTTCGCAAGCTGAACCGCAGCTGAGCCAGCACCTCCCGCAGCGGCGTGGATCAGCACTGTTTCTCCGGCCTTCAACTCTGCGCGATCCACCAGCCCAAGCCATGCGAGGTGGAATGGGAAGTACAGGGCAGCGGCATCGGGCAGCGGGATCTCTTCGGGCATGTCGAAAGCCGAGACCACCGGACAAATCGCATACTCGGCAAAGCCACCGGTCGCTTGCTTGGGCATCGCGACGACTCGACGTCCCGTCCAGTCTTCGACTCCTGCGCCGGCGGCGGATACGATGCCCATTACCTCCATACCCGGCGTGCAGGGCAATTCGGGGCGCACCATCATGTTGCGACCGGTTACGCGCTCAAGGTCGTTGAGGTTGAGCGGGATCGCTTGCACCTTCACGAGCAACTCTCCGGGGCCGGGGGAGGGAACATCGATCGTGTCGAGTTGCATCGCGTTGCGGATGTCTTCGCCATACTCGTGTACGCGCCAGGCGCGCATGGTTGTGGCGGTGGTTTCGTTGGTGGCGGTGTCGCTAGTCATTTGATCTCCTGGTTGAAGCGATAGTGTGAGGCCAACAACGGGGATCGTCAAACCCAGATACTCGCGTTCGCGCGCCGGGGCGGGTGCCGCGATAGAATGAGTCAAAAGGGGAGTACGAGTTCATGGCAGAAGTGATCGAAAGTCGCGAGGCGCTGCGCGAGTTCTTGGCGTTGATCGAGCAAGTGGATACGGAGTACTTCTGCGAAGAGCGGCGGGTAACCGAGGTGGCGGACGTCGCCGAGGGCGAACACATGCTGCTTCATTTGATGAAAGCCGCGATTGACATTTGGGTGGACAACGACGCTTCGCGGCCCCGCTTTGCACCGCTTGCGAGCGCGACACTCAAATGGGGTGGTGAAGGGAGCGACAATCCTTCCCACTGCGCACCTTTGGACCCCGCGCGACGCTACAAGATCACTGGCCGCATGCAGAGCGAGGTCTATATCAGCTTTACCGTCTATACCGGCAAGGCGGAGGGCGACTGGAACGACGGCGTGGTCTCGGCGATGAACCACACCGAGTTTCAAGTAGACGAACAGGGGTATTTCGAAATCGAACTGCTTCCAACCTCCAAAGATGGCGCGCTGCATATGGAACCGGGCAAGCCCAATTGCATCCTCGCCCGTCACTACTTTGAAGACGAAGTCTGTGCGCTCGCGAACCCGTTACTTCGCTGCGAAATTGATATCGAGTGTCTCGAAGACCCGGGCTACCCACGTCCCCTGGGTTCAAAACGACTGGCCGAAAAACTCGCAACGGCAATGACCTTTATACGTGGACAGACCCTCGACCGCCCCATGATGGACCCGAGCTCGGTGCCGTCGTGGTTTTCTCTGGTCCCCAACGAATTGCCGCAACCCGAAAAATGGGAACCCACCGAGGGAGGTGGCGCCGGGGCCGTGGACAACGCCTACTGCGCCGGGCTCGTCGTCCTTCCCCCCGATCAAGCCTTGATCGTCGAGGGCAGCTGGCCCGAGTGCGTATATGCGAACGTCATGTGGTGGAACCGCTATCAGCAGGGCGCCGACTATCGCTATCGCAGCTGTTCGCTGAATCGCACGCAAATGACACCGAACAAAGACGGCGGCTTCACGTTCGTCGTCGCACACAGCGACCCAGGTGTCGACAATTGGATCGACACGGAAGGCCACATCGTGGGCACCTTGTATTGGCGCTTCTTGCTGCCCGAAGGTGAGATCGAGAGGCCGCGGTGTAGGGTTGTTGCGTTGGCTGATGTTACGGTGGAGCTTGCATAGCGCGCATTAACGCGGGGTCGGCTTGCTCGGCGCGCTAAGCGTGATTGCAAAATGCGGGCACGCGTTCGCAGCTTCGCGAATACGCGCGTCGTCGTCTCCCGAGTCGCTCGTCGCAACCGATCGATGTGCCTCATTAAGAGAGAAGGTTCGCGGTGCGCGCCGCACGCAGGCGCCGGCTCCCTGGCAGACGGTTCGATCGATTTGGATCTTCACGGCCATCGTATGGCGCTCATGACTAGAGTCGGCTCCTGCATCAACGTGCGAGGTACTCGTCGAGCAGCCCGTGAAAGTGGCGAATTTTTGTTTCCTGGTAGCTCGAAAACGTCACGTGACTGTGGCGCGCATTCTTCAAGCCGCGCTGTACCTCGGGCAGGTTGAAGGTGTCCTGATCAAAGATCTTGCACAGTGGGCCCAGCTCGGGAGCTTCGGTCCACGGATCGTCAAAGTCGAGCCAGTGAACTTCTGCCGGCGGCGGTCGCTTGCCTCGAAACGGCGTGAGGTAGATGACTTCCATCACCGAGCAATTGGGGTCGTTGCCATAGGGGCGGAAGCGGTAGTTGATGCGGTTGTACGCGCCCCAGGGATGGAAGTTGGGGAAGACCGTGTAGTAGAACGAGTCATTCAGCTCGGCATCCGACAGGTGGGTGACTGAGGGAACCAGCGCCTGCAATTGCATGCGGGACATCTGTGCCATGAGTTGGCGCGCGGTCATGTTCTCAGGCACTCGAATCGGCGGCTCGGCATCGAGACTCGTGGTGATCATGGCCTGAAGCATTTCTTGTTCACTCGGCTGATAGTCGAGGTGCGGGCTTGGCGTCATGTTCGGAGTGATGGCGCGAGAAAAGTTATCCCACGCATCGTACTGCGAGTTTGAATCACCAATACCGCTAAGCATCTGCGGGTGGGTTGCGATGACGTGATAGGCCTCCATGAAGCCCTCTTGCGCGACCTTCCAGTTGCAGCGCAACTTGTGGGCGACGTGGGCTTCTTTGTATCGGTTCTCAAGCGGCCAACGATCAAAGTGGTTGGGCAGGTCGCCGATAAACGATTCGAAAGACTCCGCATCGGGTGACATGTTGATGAAGACGAAGCCGCCCCAGCTGCCGGTCTTGAACTCGGGCAACGTGTAATCGTTGCGATCGACGTGGGGGAAGTCCCAACGGCACGGCAGTGACTTCAAGCTGCCGTCGAGGTTCCACGTCCAGCCGTGAAACGGGCAGCGAAGGTCTTCACTGCGCCCCGGCCGATCCTTCAGCGCGCGGCCGCGATGCAGGCAAGTGTTGGCAAATGCGCGAATCGCATTGTCCGCTCCGCGGACGACAAGCGCCTCGAGTCCGGCAATCTCATAGACCATGTGATCCCCCGGCTCGGGGATCTCTTCTTCGCGACACGCGACTTGCCAGACGCGCTTCCAGAGCTTTTCAACTTCGAGGTCGTGAAAGGCCTGGGAGGTGTATCGCTCGATGGGTACTTGGGCGACTGGAAGCTCGGGGACGGATTCCATGCGGAGCACTTCGGGGACGGTGCGCGTGTCCGAATCGAGTAGGGCCTGATAGGAAATGCCCGACGAGCGTTCGGTTGCGCCTCCGCTTTGCGAAGCGCCTTCCCGAGCCGGCGTAGACGATTCATTCGACATGGGCGTTCCCCTTCGTGTGACCGTACTTTGCGTTGGTCTGGCTCAATCGCATCGTGCAATCGCAGCGAGCTAGTACGAGACTCGCTTGGTGAAACCACCGTCTGCTACCAGATTCGCTCCGGTAATGAGGCTGGCGGCCGGGCTAGAAAGAAAGACGACGGCGCGCGCGACTTCTTCTGGGGTGCCCATGCGACCAATGGCGCATTGCTTCACGGCGCCCTCGTACATCGCCGGCATGGCCTGCTTGATCATCTCCCAGTTGCCGCCTTCAAAGTAGATCGGGCCCGGGGACACGACGTTTACGCGAATGCCTTGGGGCGCCAACGCTTGGGACATGTCCGATGCGTGGGCGATCAACGCGGCCTTCATGGCGTTGTACGCCTGGGGGATGCCGAGATATTCGAGTGCGGCGGTTGAGCTGATCACGACCACCGAGCCGGCCTCCGATTGTGCGAGGAAGGGAGTCGCAGCGCCGATCCCACGAACTGCACCCATTACGTCGACATCGAATGAGGGTTGCCAGCCCGCGAGCCCTGGGCCGCCACCCGCGCTCGCGTTGCTGACGAAGATGTCGAGTCCGCCCAACGCGTCGGCAGCCTCAGTGACGAAACCCTCAAGCGCATCGCCATCCGCAACATCAAATGCCTTGGTGAAGACCTTCGCACCTCGTGCCTCGAGATCTTTGCGCGCTGTCTCGAGTCCTTCTTCGCCTCGGGCGCAGATCGCGAGATCACAACCCTGGTCCGCGAGGGTCTGCGCGATGGCGAGCCCGATGCCCCGAGTTGCTGCGGTTACGAGTGCTTTGCATCCGTCGAGTCCAAGGTCCATTTCTTTTCTCCCCTGATCGCCTTCGCGACCGTCTGTGTTTCGGTTACGTCGAGTTGTTTTCAAGGTGGGCGCGGGCACACCTGCAGAAGTCGCTTTGCCAGCCGTGGCGGCGGCAGCTCTTGGGTTTTTGATGGCTGGTGCTGCGATGAAGCCGACAAACTGCGGGTCTGCTTCTCGCAACTCGCCCCCGATCCAGGTGCCGTTCACCGCAAACGTGCCGACTACGCCATCGGTCGTCTCAACGCGTACGGTCTTTGCGCCATCGGGTGCGTCTTCACCGAGCGAATAGATTGCGCTGCTAAGCGGATGACGGAGCTTCATGCAGCCTGGCCCCCTTCGCGTATTCGGGGCCGGCGTTGTATCGCGTTGGCTTGGTGCTCACGGATGATGCCTTCAAAGGTCTCGCGGCTTGCACCTGTCGTGACACCGAGCATCGTAGTTCCGACGTCAAAGAGCGCGGCGGCTCGAAATGACGAGGCGGTAAGAGAGCCTCGCGCCCATTCGATTGAAGCCATGTCGATGTGTGCGTGAAGACGTTGGGACAACGTGCCTACATCGACCCAGTCGGCCAGCTCCCCTTCACTTGCGATCACCTGCAGCGAGGACTTGATCTGTCGGGCGATGACTCCGCCTACATGGCGCCGGGCGTCGTCGGCGTCATCGGTGTTGGCCAGTACGAGAAGTAGAGCGCGGTAGTAGCTCGGGCGCCGAAGGAGTTGCCGAACCGTGGCCTCGACAACCGTAATCAGATCGCTTTCGGCTCGCTCCAGGTTGCTGACGAAATTGCGCGTCTGCTCTTTTACGGCAGCAAAGAGGACGGCCTCTTTGTTGCCGATCAAATTGTAGATCGTGGGTACGGTGACTGCGCTTTCGACGGCGAGGTTGCGCATCGTCAAGCCGCCGTAGCCTCGGGTCTCGATCAAGTTGCGCGCGGCTTCGAGAATCGCCTCGCGACGCAATCTCATCTGTTGGTCGAGGCTTGCCATCCAAGGGCTCCAAGGGTTCGCGATCTAACGTAGTGAAGCATTTGCACACGTTAAAGTCAAAGTTTCCGTCCGCTGCGATCGCCGGGGTTGCAATGGCGGACGTGGGTACGACCACTACCGTGCCGTTCAGCTATGGGCGCGTTGGCGCTCGTCTTGATTGGAAGTTCCCGCAGCAAGCTCGCGTTTTGATGCCGAGCCCCATTTGGGTCGTTCCACTCCTATTTGCCGCCTTTGCGGCCCGAATTCGGTGCTATAGATTCTGCTTCCCAAAGTTGCGCCACCACCAAGGAGAACACCGATGAAAGCTGCGGTCATGCGCGCCAATAACGCTCCCCTCGAAATCGAAGACGTCGAGATCGACGATCCCAGTGCCGGTGAGGTGCTGGTCAAAACCGCTGCGTCGGGTATTTGTCACAGCGACCTTCACGTAATTGAAGGCGGCTTACCGATGCCTCCGCCCTGTGTTCTCGGACACGAGCCCGCGGGCATCGTCGAGAAGGTCGGTGCCGGAGTGACCGACTTCAAGGAAGGCGATCACGTCATTGGCTGCATCACTTCATGGTGTGGCGTTTGTAAGTTTTGCACGGGCGGTCGCCCGTATCTCTGTCCCACGCAATACGCCGGTCGCGCGCCCGAGGCAGCACCGCGTCTGTCACGGGGCGGGGATCCGATCATGCAGTTTGCCAACCTCTCTTCGTTTGCAGAGAAGATGCTCTGCCCGGAGCGCTCGTTGGTTAAGATTCGCGACGACATGCCGCTCGATCGCGCTTCGCTGATTGGTTGCGGTGTGACGACGGGGCTCGGCGCAGCACTCAACACGGTCAACATTCCGGCCGGTGCAAGCGTGGTGATCATTGGCTGCGGTGGCGTAGGCCTCGCGGCTCTTCAAGGCGCACGCATCACGGGTGCGGGCAAGATCATTGCCGTCGACTCGCAAGCCTGGAAGTTCGATCTCGCAACGAAGCTCGGCGCCACGGACTGTATCGACGCGACGGCAGGTGACGCCGTGGCCGCGGTGCACGATCTGACCGGCGGCGGTGCGGACTTCGTATTCGAATGCATCGGATTGGTACCCACCGTGCAACAGGCCGTCGCAATGACGGGCCGTGGCGGAACGACAGTGTTGGTGGGCGTTGTGCCGGTAACCGAGATGGTGCCGATTTCTGCCGCCGACTTGACCCTGCAGGAGAAGAACATCACGGGCTCGTACATGGGCTCGAACCGCTTCCGCTTCGACATGCCGAAGTACATCGAGTTCTATCTCGACGGTCGCCTGCATCTGGACGAAATGATCTCATCGCGCATTCCGCTCGAAGAGATCAATGATGCGTTTGACTTGATGCGTAAGGGCGAGGCAGCTCGCCAGGTCATTATGTTCGACTGATCGCCTGGGTGTCGCGCTGATCTCAAGTTCGGATCAGTGAGAGAAAGAACCAAGCCATGGCCGCGGC
>JBLHOB010000134.1:0-7234 GCA_047619425.1 Myxococcota bacterium | reverse complement strand
ATGCAACTAAAGCCAATTGACCCAACTTGCCCCATCACTCCGGGTTTCTCCTTAGCGTTTTCAAAATGTGCTGCCTCCGAGCCGCGTGATCCGTTTGTTTTGGCAAATGATTCGCGTATGCGTGGACAGGCTGAAGCTTTATGCGAACTGCACCGATAGGGCGAGGGCGAAGCCTTGAATTGGAATCCCTAGAAACTATGAACAATGACCCGCAGATTTTTGTCGGCCGCCAGCCGATCCTCGACCGCGAACAGAAACTGGTTGCCTACGAACTCCTCTTTCGGGGCTCACAACACGCGAGTACCGCCGAGTTTGCCGAACAGGGGGCCGCGTCGCTTCGCGTGATCGTAAACGCCTTTATGACCATGGGCCTCGATCGCGTTCTCGGGGAATCGCTTGGTTTCTTCAATGTCGTCGGTGCCATGATCATGAGCGACTTGATCGAGGCACTGCCCCGCGAACGGGTCGTCATCGAAGTGCTGGAGGACGTGGTCGTCGACGATGAACTTCGTGTGCGCTGCATCGAATTGAAGGAGAAGGGGTTTACCCTGGCCCTCGACGATTGGGTCCGCGACGACCCGCGCGAAGAAATTCTCGATCTCGCCGACTACGTCAAAGTGGATCTGATGGCGATCCCGCGCAAGTCGTGGCGCACGGTCGTGCGCAAGCTGCGCAAGCGCGACGTCATCCTACTGGCGGAGAAAGTCGAGACCGTCGAAGACTTCGAATTTTGCATGGAGCTGGGCTTTGATTTGTTCCAGGGCTACTTCTTTGCAGTGCCACAAGTTCTGGCCAGCGGTTCGGTAGATCCGGCCCAGTTGGTCGTGCTCGATTTGATTCAAAAGCTCATCGCCGACGTCGAAAACGAAGTTCTCGTCGAAATCTTGAAACACAATCCAACGCTCAGCGTCAACTTGCTGCGCCTCGTAAATTCTGCGTCGATGGCGCTTGCGAGCAAGATCGGTCGCGTCGAGGATGCAGTGGTCTATCTCGGCCGCGAGAACCTGCGTCGCTGGCTGTTCATGCTGTTGTATGTGGGCGAGAGCGACGAGGGGATGCAGCATCCCCTGCTTCTCGCGGCGACCCATCGGGGCCGCTTGATGGAGTTGATCAGCAACGAATTGATTGAAAGCTCGCAAGACTCTCCCCAAGCAGAGGGGGCATTTCTGGTCGGGATGCTCTCACTGGTTGACGCGCTGATCTCGCGTCCGATCGAAGAGATTCTCCCCGAACTGAACTTGGCCGAAGACGTCGAGGCGGCACTGCTTAAGGGCACGGGTGTGTTGGGGCAGTTACTCGAGCTGGTGAAGTGCGTAGAGCGCGCCGACTTTGACGCACTCGATCACGGCCTCGCCGCGCTCGGTATCGACGTCGCCACGCTGCAGAGCTGTGAAAATCGCGCATATGCCTGGGTACACGGGCTCTCACAGCAGGCCGGGGCGGTCCCCGATAGCCCGGCGAAGTAGGGCCAGGTGATCCACCAAGTATAGACGCACCCCGCTGCCGATTCGGGTAGAGCGGTTATCATCGCGCGGTGATTGTTTCTCTTTGTATCGCGCTGGTGGGCCTGTTGGCCGTCCGTCGATTTTTCTTCGGTTATCCGATCCCGCAGAAACGCTTTGCGGTTCTGGCGCCGAGAGAAGTTGCGTTTTTGTCGGCAACCGCCGAGGTGATGTTCCCGGCCGGTGGCGCGATCCCGATCTCGGGAACCGAAGCTGATTTGCCGAGCTACGCAGATCAATTCTTGCGCAGTGTCGACAAGGGCAAGCGCTGGGAAATTCGAGCTCTATTTATGTTGTTTGAACAAGCGACGTTGTTCTTTCCCGGCGGCGGCGCGTCGGGCTGGCGCCGGTTTTCGTCACTGAGCTTGGAGCAACGCGAACTCGTTTTGCAGGGCTGGCACCAAAGCCCGCAATTCCTGAGGCAGATCTTGTTTGTTGCGCTGCGCGCGGTCTTGACCATGGGCTACTTGGGTCATCCTGCGGTGACCCGACACTTGCGTGTGGCTCCCTACGCTTTTGATACACCGATTTGTGAAGCTGACCTTCTGTACCCGGCCGTCGGCCAGCATCCCGACACCATCAAGTACACCCGGGAAGACCTCACCCCGCCCAGCAGCGGTGAGCCACTTGATCTAGAGGGCGCTCTCCACGAGCGCTACCGACCCGAGAGCGACGACTCGCTCAACGCTGCAAGGATTGCGGCGAACGCAATTGGAGACGGACGATCGTGAGTGTATCGCTACAACCCGCTCGCGGTGGAGCATCAAACGTCCGCGTCTTTGCGCAGTATGATGGCGACTTCGAAGAGGAAGCTGACGCAGTTGTCGTGGGCTCCGGCCCGAGTGGCGCCGTGGTGGCACACAGCCTGGCTGCCGCTGGGAAGAGCGTCATTCTGCTCGAGGAAGGGCCTCCGTTCACTCCGCAAGACTTCGAATTCGAAGGCAGCCTCTCAATGGCGCGTACCTTGCGCGAGAGTGGTTTGCGTCGAACCGAAGGCAGCATCTTGCCCACCATGCAGGCCATTGCACTGGGCGGAGGGTCGCTCGTGAACTCGGCGATCTGCGTGCGACCGCCGGAGTTTGTCTTCGAGGATTGGTCTAGTCGTTTTAATCTCGAGCACGCAAGTCGCGAGGCTCTCGACCCGCACTTTGATGCGGTGGCGGACTTCCTCGGGATTGCGCCGACCCCGGACAATGTTCAGGGGCGGCGAAACTTGCTCATGAAGGAAGGCTGCGATGCCCTCGGTTACTCGAGTGAGCCGATCTCGCGCAACGTGCGCGGTTGCCGCGGGTCGGGCGAGTGCTTTACGGGATGCCGAGCTCGTGCCAAGCAGAGCATGGACATCAGCTACATCCCCGAAGCGGTGCGTCACGGCGCAAGGGTTCTCACCTCGGTGCAAGTGCAGAACGTGCTGAGCGAGGGGCATCGCGCGACGGGTGTCGAAGGGCAGGTCGTCGAACCCTTCACAGGTGTCTGTAGCCATCGCTTCAAGGTGAAAGCCAAGGTCGTTGTGCTTGCCGCGGGTTGTATGGCGACCCCGGTTCTTTTGCAGCGCAGCGGTGATCTCGCAAATCGCTCGGGGCAAGTGGGCAACAACTTGCAGTTTCATCCGGGCGTTGCGGTCGCGGGGATCTTTCCCGAAGTCGTGAATCCACAGTTTGGTGCGACCCAGGGCTATCAGTCTCTTGAGTTTTTGCGCGACGGGTTCAAACTCGAATCGCTGTGGGCGCCGCCGGCTGTGGCCGCGGTTCGCATGCCCGGGTTTGGCAAAGCGCTGCTCGAACGTTTCAATGACTTGCCCTATCTCGCCAACTGGGATGCGATTGGGAGCACCCATCGCTCGCTCGGCACGGTGCGCGCGAAAAAAAAGGGGCTCGACCCGAAATTGCGTTGGAACCTTCACCCCGAAGACGTCAAGATTCTCACCCATGCGTTGTGGGTGATCGCAGAGATCCTATTTGCTGCGGGGGCGCGCAAAATCATTCCCGGCGTGGTTGGGCTACCGGCTGAGATGCACTCCCTCGACGAGGCGCGCGTGCTGCAGAGTCACCCGATTCGCGGGCGAGATCTGGTGAGCGCCGGCAACCACGCCTTCTGCACCACACGCATGCACGGCGACCCGAACCTCGGGGTGGTGGACGAATTCGGCCGCTGCCACGATTTCGACAATCTCTACATTGCCGACACGGGCATTTTTCCGCGGTGCCCTTCCGTGAACCCCATGTTCACCGGGATGGCGCTTGCCCACCGGGCTGCTGAGAAGATCGTCGACGCGCTGTAGTGATGCGGTGAGCTATGCCGCGCCCCACGGGGCACCTGGCTAGAATCCAGCGATCCGGGTGCGACCTGGGGGCGAGATTTTCCCTGCCCGCCGCATCGATCCTTCATTTGTGTGCATGTACAGCCGATTGATCGAGAACCGGACCGCGCGTCTTGGGGGAGGGGAAATATGCGACTCGTCATCATTGCGATCACACTCGCGCTCATCGTCAGCAGCTCCGCCCTGGCGGTCCAGAAGTCGAACCGCGGGCAATGTCGTCGTCTCGAAAAGCAGCTCAGCCAGCATGCTGTCAGCGTGCAACGCGCCGAGCACCAGGGGAACGCACTCTGGGCCAGGGCAACGCTTGCGCAGATGAATCGTCTCGATCAGCGGCGCGAAAAATTGTGCCCTGATCTCTATCCAGCCAGTGCAGCCGCACGCGCCATGGCGGAGTTGCAGGCACTTTTGAAGATGGCCGCCAAGGGCGCTGTCAGCTTCTTTACCATGGGTGCGATGTAGCGCGCGCAAGGTGGGCGCACGCTCTGACGTGCCCACGCGCAAGTCGCACGGGAAAGTTTTCCCCGCAACGGTTCAGATTCCGAACCGAGCGAAGCCTCGTAGCCTCTATGGATCTGTACGTCTGCACGCTGATTGGCGACGTGCGATACTCGAGTTCGTGCGCGGCGCCCGTGAATGCGGCACGCAGCGAGCGCTGCCGTGGGTTGGTCGTAGGCTAGGTGAAAGCAAGGGGTTGCACATGCGCAGCGCAAGTGACCAGAACAAGACCGGGCGCAGCCGTGATGATCGTCATGGTTTGATCCAGCGCACTGCCAATGGTTTTCGAACGTCGCTGTTGCTTGTGACTGTGCTCGTCTTTTTCTTTGCACTCGCCTTTGCGCCAATACCTACCACGGCCGATCGCGGAGCTGACGGCGAGTACGACGAGCGCAGCTCGTCTCACTTTACGCTGTTTCAAGACGTCGACATCGACACGACCTCTGGCTTCTACGGGTCGAGGCAGTTCGAACAGCAGATTCTCGAGATCCTTGAAGCTGGATATCGAAATCTCGACGCCTCACTCGGCATGCGCCCCTCTCGAACGATCACCGTGACGATCCACGACCCCAACATCTTCCAAGAGCGTTTTGCGGGCATCTTTCGGTTTCCGGCGGCGGGCTTCTACGGCGGCACGATTCACATTCGCGGAGACATCGTCGTGAGTGACCGCTTGGTGGCGGTGTTGCATCACGAGTTGGTTCACGCCGCGTTTGATGCCGTGTTGCCAAACACTGCTCTTCCCGCCTGGTTCAATGAGGGAGTGGCAGAGTGGTTTTCCGCCCAGGCCCTTCGCCAAAGCGACTTGCTCGCCTGGCAAAGCGATGCTCTCAGCAAGCTCGCGGCGCGGGGCGAGTTGTTGCGCCTCGCGGAGCTCAGTTCGCGGAGTCTTGGGCACCTCGGCCCCAATGCGGCGCAGTGGGCGTATCTTCAGTCGTACGGCTTCGTCAACTACCTCGCACACGTTCGCGGAGAGCGCCGTTTGCGCGATCTCTGTCGGCAATTGGTCCGTACCGGTGATCTCGACGATGCCCTGCGTCGCGTGTATCGCAACGATCTCACGAAGCTTGAGCAAGGCTTCGCAGAGGTCTTGGGCGGCAGTTCGTATTGATCGCCAGTCGCGCATTGTCTAGCTTGCGCGGCGTGGCCAAGTCGGAATCTTCTACTCGAGTCCAGATCGACGTCGACCCTCGCGCGGAAACTGCGCAAAGTGGTGCAGAGGCTTGTGCTGGGAATTGCACGCGTTTGATGCCGAACCTGGCGCTCAGTTTGGTCGTAGCCGTTTTGGCGGCAATGTTGGTTGCACCGGCTGCGTACGCGCGCCCCGCAAACCCACTGCAAGTCGAACGCGACGCGAAGCTCAATAAGGGCGAGTGGTTTATTTCCTATCACTATCAGCGTGAGGAGGGGAAGGGACTTCGCAGCGGCAAAGACCGTGCAAAGCCGTCCGACGTTGTAGATGACGTCATTACACAGATCCCCGTGGAGTTGCGTCGCGACATTCACACGGTGGCGTTTCAGTACGCACCTCTCGAGCGGTTCAGCCTGTTGATCTCGTTGCCGATCATCAATCAGAAGATGAAGCAGCGCGACTTTGACGACGGCGGCACTTTGTACTCGACAACGTCTTCCGGGGTTGGTGATCTCGAAGTGATCGGCATCATTCCCTTTATGGTGAAAGGCCAGGAGAAGTTGGACGTGCATCTCGGCCTGCGCCTGCCGACAGGGCAGATCAGCCGGCGCGACAACGTACCGGGTGAGGGCAAGAAGGTGCTGCTTCCGCTGTCGATGCAGACGGGCAGTCGCACGGCGAGCATTGTGACCGGGTTCACTTACCAGGGCTCTTGGCGAGGGCTCGGATGGGGCGTGCAGGGCAACGGCACGATCGGTTTCGATAACAACCATCGCGGCTACCGGCTCGGTAACGAGATTGAAGTCATGGGCTGGCTTGCGCACGATTTGACCGACTGGCTCAGTGGCTCATTTCAACTCGGATTCGACCGCACAACACGCGCCCGCAGAGACAAGCGCTCGGGCCCCGCCAACCACCGTGCTTCGTACCGCGACGCCACGGCGCGCAAGGAATTGGCACTTGGCCCGGGGCTTAGCGTCACCTTACCGGGTTTGGAAAATCAGCGGTTGGCAGTCGAAGCGTCATGGCCCGTCTATCAATCGCTCGATGGGGCGCAGGTCGAAAAGGACTGGACCCTCACCACAGGTTGGGAGTTCATCTTCTAGCGGTATCTTGAAGCGCGCTTCGAGCCATGCCTCTTGTAATGAATGTAACGATGTAGCTCTCGGCACCTTACGTCCATCAGTCTTCAGCAGCTTCCACGAGGCTCCGATCGCTGACGGACGAATCAACTTGGAGACAGTGTGTCGTCGACAAAAGACTGCGTTGCGTTTCTGTGTTTGGGAACCATGGGATATCCAATGGCGGGCCACCTCGCAGCCGCTGGGCACCGGGTTCGCGTTTACAACCGAACCGAAGCAACGGCTTCGCGCTGGCTCAACGAGAACGCGGCGCATTCGGTTGAAGCTTTCGCGACCCCGTTCGAGGCGGCTACTGGCGCTGCGGCCGTATTGGTTTGCGCGGGCAACGACGGCGATTTGCGCGAAGTTGTATTCGGTGAGAAGGGTGCGCTTGCGGCCATGAAAGCCGGCACCTGCTTGATCGATCACACCACAGTCTCCCCCGAGCTTGCCCGAGAGATCTTTGATGCTGCCCAAAAAGTGGACGTCGAGTTTCTCGATGCACCCGTCTCGGGAGGGCAGGCGGGCGCACAAAATGGCGCGCTGACGATCATGGTCGGTGGCGAGGAGGCGACATATCAAAGGTCGATCCGATGGCTGGATTGCTATGGGAAAATGCATCTTCGTCTGGGGCCGGCCGGTTCGGGGCAAATGACGAAGGCCG
>JBLHOB010000133.1:0-7245 GCA_047619425.1 Myxococcota bacterium | reverse complement strand
TCGACCAAATCGCAAATGGGCTCGCAGACTACGAAGGCATTGCGGGTCGCATGAGCAAAAAGGCGATCGCAGGCGATATCACGTTGATCGACGACACGTACAACGCCAACCCGCAGTCGATGCAAGCGGCAATTGCAAGTGTTGCCTCCCTCGCGAGCAAGGGCCGCGCGATAGCGGTGCTCGGCGCCATGGCTGAGCTCGGCGACAACGCTGCACAAGCGCACCTCGATACCGGCAAACAGGTCTTTAAAACTGGCGTCTCTCTACTCGTCGCCGTCGGCAAGCGAGCGGCTGGAATTGCCGAAGGCGCAATCGCCGCGGGCATGGCCAAAGAGAACGTCAAGCGCGTAGAAGGACCGGAAGCCGCATGCAATGCGCTCAAGAGCGAACTGCAGCCAGGTGACTGGGTACTCGTCAAAGGTTCGCGAGCCGCGCGGATGGAACGCATCGTCGAAACCCTCTGCAGTGAGGAGCCACGCTAAATGTTCTACCACCTCCTCTACCCGCTGTCCGAGGCCTACAGCGCCTTTAATGTTGTGCGTTACATCACGTTCCGCACAGCGGCCGCCACCCTGACATCGCTCTTCATCTGTCTCGTCTTCGGCCCGTGGATGATTCGACGGCTCCAAGCCCTGCGCGTCGGGCAGCCGATCCGCGAAATTGGGCCCGACCATCAGGCAAAGCAAGGCACCCCGACGATGGGCGGCTTGCTGATTCTCGCGTCACTGCTGGGTTCGGTCCTGCTTTGGAGTGAGCTCGACCATCGCATGGTCTGGATCCTCATCAGCTTGACGACCGGGTACGGGGTCCTGGGTTTCATCGACGACTACCAGAAGGTTAAGTTGGGGAGCAGCGCTGGAATCTCGGCGCGCATGAAGCTCTTGTGGCAGGTGATCCTCGCTTTGGGTGTCGCGGTTGCAATTTACACCGACCCGAGCTTCGACAAAGAACTCGCCGTCCCGTTCTTCAAGAACTTCACGCCCAACATTGGCGTCTTCTATGTACCGCTCGCCGCTTTCATCATTGTCGCGGCAAGTAACGGCGTCAATCTCACCGATGGCCTCGATGGGCTCGCAATCGGCCCGGTAATGATCTCCGCGGGGACCTTCCTGCTGCTCAGCTACGCAGCGGGCCATTCGGGAATCGCCGAGTACCTCAACATCAAGTACGTCCCCGGCGCCGGACAACTCGCGATCTTTTGCGGTGCGATGGTGGGCGGTGGGCTCGGCTTTCTCTGGTTCAACGCATCGCCCGCGACTCTATTCATGGGAGACGTCGGCTCGCTCGCCCTTGGCGGCGCACTCGGGACCATCGCCGTATTGATCCGCCAGGAGATTCTCCTCGCGGTAGTCGGAGGCATCTTCGTAGTGGAGACGCTCTCCGTGATCATTCAAGTCACATCCTTCAAGTTGACGGGCAAACGCGTCTTCTTGATGGCGCCTATCCATCATCATTTTGAAAAGCTCGGTTGGGCAGAGCAAAAAATCGTCGTCCGTTTTTGGATCGTCTCGATCATCTTGGGTCTCGTGGCCCTGTCTTCGCTCAAACTCCGCTAGCAATTTCGGCGAGTTAGAGCACAGAGTTCGATTGAGATTGTTATCAGCGGGCGGCTTCGCAGCGCGAGGAGTGCGGGCCAGCATGGAGCTGTCGCGTAAACGAGTTCTGGTATTGGGACTCGGTATGAGTGGGATCAGCGCAGCCAATTTTTGCGCGGCGAGAGGGGCGTCTGTGCTTGCAGCAGACGAAGCGCCCGAAGAACGCCTTCGCGACCTCGGCGCATTGTCGACGGCCGTCGAGCGTTCGATTGGTTGCCCTTGGCCCAACCCTGCCGACTTCGACCTCGTCGTTCCAAGCCCCGGCATTCCGAGCGAGCGCTACGCGAGTCGAGCCAAGGCCGTCGCTGGCGACATCGAACTCGCCGGTCAATTTTTAGACATCCCCATCGTCGCGGTGACAGGAACCAACGGCAAATCCACGACCGTGAGTCTGGTCGAAGCGATGCTCAAGAGCGCCGGCTTGCGCGCCAAAGCCGCTGGCAACCTCGGCGTGCCCGCCCTCTCTTTGGTTGGCGAGCCTCTCGACGTTGCGGTGCTCGAAGTTTCATCGTTTCAACTCGAGGCGATCGACACCTTTCGTCCGACGATTGCAGCGGTCTTAAACGTCACGCCCGATCACCTCGACCGACACGGCGACTTTGAGGGCTACTGCGGCGCGAAGGCACGCATCTTCGAGAACCAGACGGCAACCGACACTGCGATTCTAAACTACGACGACGCGATCAGCCGCGGTCTTGCGCTGAGCTGCAGCGCCCGCGTTATCGGCTTCAGCCGACTCGGGCAGGTAGACGTCGGCGCTTGCCTCGACAGTGGTGCCGTCCTGGTGCGCACCCCAAAAGGCGATCAACGCATCTCACTCGATGGCTTGAACCTTGCGGGAGTCCAAAATCTCGAGAACGTGCTTGCCGCGGTCGCCATCGTCAGTGCGCTCGATGTTGACCCCGCGCGCGCGATTGCCGCACTTCACGAATTTTCGGGACTGCCCCACCGCAGCGAGGTGGTCGCAACGATCGCGGGCACGACCTACGTAAACGACTCCAAGGCCACCAACCCCGGTGCTGCGCTCGGCGCCATCGAGGGGGTCGACGCTCCCGTCATCTGGATTGCCGGGGGACGCAACAAAGGACTTTCCTTTGAAAGCCTGGCCGACACCGCAGCCCGCCGCGTCAAGACGGCGATCTTTTTCGGCGAGTCCGCAGCGCCCTTGCGTGCAGCCGTAGGCGAACGCATCGACGTGCGCTGCGTAGACAACCTTGCCACAGCAGTACGCGAAGCGGCGAGCATTGCCGCCCCCGGCGACGTCGTCTTGCTCGCCCCGGCCTGCACCAGCCTTGATCAGTTTAGAAGCTTTGAGCACCGCGGCGAAAGCTTCCGCAGTGAAGTGCTCGCACTTTCCCAGGAGAGCCAGCAACCATGAATCAACTCGCTGCACGAGCTCCCAGGCGTCAGGTTGCAACCGCCGCGGGTGAGTACATGTCGCAAAACACAGGCATGGACACAGGGCTCCTTGTATCGGCCCTGGTGCTGATCGGTTTCGGCGTTGTGATGAGTTACAGCACGACAGCCCCTCTCTCGATCAACCAGGCTATCCCGCCCTTGTTCATCAATCACATTAGCGCCCTCTCGATCGGGCTCCTCGCAGCCACCGCAGCGGCGTTCATCCCGGTGAAGCTCTGGCACCGCGCAGCGTTGCCCGTTTGGTTGGTGGGAGTGCTTCTGCTGCTGGCCACGTTCTTGTTCGGGGTTGAAGTCAACGGCGCGCAGCGCTGGTTGCCGCTGCCGGGACTTGGCTTTCGCTTCCAGCCGGTAGAGCCGGTGAAGTTTGCAACGCTGCTCGCAGTTGCTGCGATCATTGCGCCCCAGGATGGCCGGTCTCAACTCAGTCGCGGCCGGGCGCTGGCAGCAGTCGGGGTCGCCTTCCCGGTTGTGTTCTTCCTGCTTCTCCAACCTGACTTGGGCAACGCCGTCCTACTGTCCCTACTCGTCGCCATGCTGCTCGTCGTCGCGGGCACTCCGCTGCGCACCCTCGTCATCCCCGGAATCCTCGGCGTGCTCGGCATCGTGACTTACATCGTCCTCAACCCCTACGCGATGCGACGGGTGGTTGGCTTCCTCGACCCCTGGAAAGACGCTCAGGGCTCGGGCTTTCAATTGGTTCAGTCCATCGTTGCGTTTAACCAAGGCGGCCTCTTCGGCGTCGGCCTCGGCAATGGCAAGCAGAAGCTCTTCTATCTGCCGGAGGCCCACACGGACTTCATCCTGTCGCTGGTTGCCGAAGAACTCGGACTCGTCGGGGTCATGATGGTGCTCGGCGCCTTTGCTGCGCTTTTGATTTCGGGCACACGTATCGCACGACGCGCCAAATCTCGCTTTGCACTGCTGATGGCCTTCGGCACGACGTCGCTGCTAGCAGTGCCAGCGGTTGTGAATGCCGCGGTCGTGATGGGCATGATGCCCACCAAGGGCCTCACCCTGCCCTTCCTCTCCTACGGCGGCACGTCGCTCGTTATTTGCTGCGCGATTCTTGGCGCCCTGCTCGGACTCTCGCGCGAGACTGGCCCCAAGCTCGTGCGATCCAATCGCCTCGTTGCACCGGGGAGCGTTGGATGAAACTGTCCTGGGTCATCGCTGGCGGCGGCACGGGTGGACACGTCACCCCAGCGCTCGCGATCGGCGAGGCGCTGCGCGCACAGGGCCAAGACGTCGTATTCCTCGGCTCCCAGCACGGACTCGAAACGAAGTTGGTGCCGGCTGCAGGTTTTGAACTCGTTGCACTCCCGAGTCGACAGGTGATGGGCCGTGGTGCGCTCGGCAGTTTGCGCGGCGCTCTTGCGATCATCGGCGCGACGTTCGGAGCGATGCGCGCGTTGAAACAGCATCGCGCTTCCGCTGTGATTTCGGTTGGCGGCTACGCGGCTATGCCCGCCACGCTTGCTGCGATCGTCACACGCGTACCGATTGCACTGATTGAGCCCAACGCCGTGCCTGGCCGCGTCAACCGACTGACCGCGCGATTTGCTCGACTGGTGTTTCCCGGTTTCCAAGTTGCGGGCGAGCGACTCAACGCGCAAAACCGCAGCCACTTGCTCGGAGTCCCCTTGCGCGCGAGCCTCGTTGAAGCCTTCGCGACGACCGTCGAACGCCGCACGGCGACTCCGCCGTTTCGCCTTCTCGTCTTCGGCGGCTCCCAGGGCGCCCGACAGATCAACGAAGCGATGATGGCCGCCGCACCGCTACTTGCCGAGCAAAACATCGAAGTCTTTCACGCCACGGGCGAGGCCGATCGCGAGCGAGTCGCACAGGCTTACGATGACGCTTCGGTTAAGGCCGAGGTCGTCGTCTTCGAGAAGAACTTGCCCGCGCGCTACCAGTGGGCCGACATCGCAATCTGTCGCTCCGGAGCGCTAACCATCGCGGAGCTCGCGCTTGCCGGGCTCCCGGCACTGCTCGTGCCCTACCCCTACGCGGCCGACAACCATCAGGCCGCAAACGCCCAGGAACTTGAACAACTCGGCGCCGCGCGACGGCTCACGGGTCTCGAGGACCCGGAAGGCGGAGCCCAGAACATCGCCCGCGAGCTCGCCAGCCTATTTGGCGACAGCGCCGCCCTTTCAAAGATGGGTCGCGCCGCGCGGGCGGCAGCTCGCCCCCACGCAGCGCGCGACATTGTTGCCCTGTGCACTTCCGAGTTTAGCGAGAGCAAGCGAGCGGGAGGCAGCGCCTCGTGAAGGACAGCATTCACCACATGCACTTTGTTGGGATTGCGGGAGTCGGGATGTCCGGGCTCGCCGAACTGATGCACAGCCGCGCCTTCAAAGTAACCGGCTCCGATCTGGCGGGCGGGCGCGTCGTCGACCACCTCATCCGTCGCGGCATCGACGTCAGCATCGGCCACGACAAAGCGCACGTAGAAGGCGCCGACGTCGTCATCTACTCGACGGCAATCCCCAACTCAAATCCCGAACTCGCTTATGCGCGCGAGCGCAACATTCCGATCGTACACCGCGGTGACATGCTCGCCGAAGCGATGCGCGGCAAGCAGGGCATCGCGATCTCCGGCACTCACGGCAAGACCACCACCACCGCCATGGTGAGCCATGTGCTGACTAGCGCGGGCCTCGATCCGACTGCACTGGTCGGCGGTTGGGTCGAACGCGGCCCGAACGAAGGCGGTGGCAGCTTGGTGGGCGCGGGCGACTGGCTCATCACCGAAGCGGATGAAAGCGACGGATCATTTCTAAAACTCGCGCCCTGCGTTGCGGTGATCACCAACATCGACGCCGACCACCTCGAACACTACGGCGACATGGCCGCTCTCGAAGAGGCTTTCATGCGCTTTGCGGCTTGCGTCCCATTCTGGGGCTTTGCGGTGATGTGCACGGATGACCCGCGCACCAAAGCGTTGGCGGACAAACTCGACGTGCGCGTCTTGCGCTACGGCGTCGACAGTGACGCCGACTGGGTTGCGCGCGACGTTGCAGCGTCGGCGACTGGCATGAGTTTTCATGTCGATCGTCACGGCGAACATCTCGGTGAAATCGAACTCCCGACTCCGGGTTTGCACAACGTTGCAAACTGTATGGCCGCCATCGCGACCGCCATCGAACTCAAGGTACCGTTCGAGACCGTCGCGAGCGCCTTGGCGACCTTCGGCGGTGTCGCGCGGCGCTTCGAAGCCAAGGGCAGTGCCGGCGGCGTACAAGTCGTTGATGACTACGGCCACCACCCGGTTGAAGTGCGTGCAACACTCGCCGCCGCCCGTGCCGGGCACGACGGACGCCTCGTCGTCGTTTTCCAACCTCACCGCTACACACGCACCCGCGACTGCCTCGACGACTTTACGCGTGCATTCGGCGACTGCGACCTACTCGTCATTGCGGACACCTACGCGGCAGGCGAGGCGCCAATTGCCGGAGCCGAGGCAAGTACTCTCGCGGACGGAGTAAGAGAAACAGGCCATCCCGATGTCCGCTTCATTGCGAGCCTCGACACCATTGGCGAGACCCTGCCAACCCTGTTGCGCGAAGGCGACCTCGTGCTCACGCTTGGCGCCGGCGATATCACTCGCCTCGGCCCGCTGCTCTTGCAGCGCATTGGGCAAGGAGAGGCATCATGATCTCTCCCGAAGCACGCGATGCGCTCACTAAAATCGCAGAAGACCGCGTGCGTTTTGACGTGCCGATGTCAAAGCACACTTCACTCCGTATTGGCGGCATGGCCGATGCCGTGGCGTCTCCCAACAGCGCAGTCGAAGTCGGCGCCTTACTCGTTGCGTGCAGACGCTTCGCTGTGCCTCACACGGTCATCGGCAACGGCTTCAACATTTTGGTGCTTGACGGCGGCATCGAGGGCCTCGTGATCCTGACCAACAAACTTCGCTTGCTCGAGGAAAGGCCCGGCGGCGCATTGCGCGCACAGGCCGGCGTGTCTCACGCGAGTCTCATGCGACTGTGTGGAGAGAAGGGCCTCTCGGGACTCGAGTTTGGCGCGGGCATCCCAGGCACGGTTGGTGGCTGGGTTGCGATGAATGCAGGCATCGGTGTGCGTGAAGCCAAAGACGTTGTACTCGACATCGAAGTCGTAAGCCCCACTGGTCGCAAGCGTTCGCACCAAAGCCGAGACCGACTGCACTTCTCCTACCGATCGTTGCGCGGGCTCGCGCCCGGCTCGGTGATCGTTTCCGCCCTGC
>JBLHOB010000132.1:0-7327 GCA_047619425.1 Myxococcota bacterium | reverse complement strand
ATTTCCGACGAGAGGTCCTGAAACTCCGTATCAATCGTCGTACGTTCGGCAGAGCCCAAGGTTCCATTGGACGCTTGAATTGCCAATTCCCGCATACGAATGAGAATCCCACTCGTCTCATTCAACGCGCCTTCAGCGATCTGCAAAAGAGAAATGGCGTCATTACTATTGCGTTGCGCCTGAGCAAGACTTCGGACTTCAGCACGGAAATTCTCCGAAATCGCCAGACCTGCGGCGTCATCCGAAGCTCGGGTAATTCTCAAACCCGAAGACAACCTTTGGAGTGACTTGCTCAGTCGATCCGTTGTGTTGACCAGGTTTCTCTGGGCGTTCACCGAAGCAATGTTGTTATTGACTCTTAATCCCATGGATTAATATCCTCCTTGATATACGTGATCTTCACCATCCTTGGTGAGAGATCTCGGAACTGACAAACGCCCTGGCGCTCTTCAGTGACTCCCCCTCCATGGGACCGAGTCACTTCCAACTTCGCCTGCTCTGGAATAAGCGATCAACATCGATCAAGAGCGCCTCATCCAGCGACAACAGGTGCTTGCCACATGCGTCATAGTTGCAACCGACGTGCCAGTCGGTTTGAAGCCGATTTTTTTTAACAATCACCGGCAAGCATGGTCCGTCAACCGGAAAGTTACCCATAACCAATACGCAACTCGACGCAGGTTACGGGCAAGTGCAATGCAAATGGCACTGCCATCTGAAACTGCACATTTCATTTTGCCTACTCGAGGAGGCTCGCACGAAGTGCAGCGGCTCTGCGCCGAGGCATTGATCTTGCACAAGTACAGTGCGATGAGTTCCAGCCCAAACCAAAATCATGGCGACCGCACGGCTTCTCAAAGCCAATCGAGTCCGCACCCTCGCGAGTCGAGCGTGCAGACACCAGCCCCCAACTTCAAAGAACATGAAGTAGCGGAAGACGAACGTCCTCTATTGCTTGAGTGGCTGAACACTGGCTTGCGCAGTGGACGCAGCAGACGACTTGAAGCGGAGTTTCCGACGGCCTTGTCCAGCGATGGCGAATCGCCGGCGACCGACCAACACGTGTTACTAAAGGACGCGAACGGTCGTTTCGTATCTCACGCGTTGATCCACACGCTGCAAGTTACGGCACTCGACAAAACGATCTCACTCGGAATGATTGGCATGGTCTACACCGACCCGGCTTATCGAGAAATGGGTGCGGCCTCAAAGACGCTTGCTGCAGCGACGGCACGGCTCAAGAATCAAGGCACGTCCCTGGCAATTCTGTGGAGCGACCTCGACGGCTTCTATCAACGCAACGGTTTTTACCGCGCAGGCGTTGAGAACTTCTACCTGCTGAATCCAACGCTGTGTCGCAGCGCGCGCTCCGAGACAGCAGGCGATCTCACGGTCCGCGACGCCCTGCCGAATGATTGGCCCGATCTCGAAACCTTTTACGCCAACAAGCCATCACGAGCTCTGCGAACGCCTGGCAGTCTAAGACGCCTAGCCTCCGCCCCCGAGTGCAAGACGGTGGTCGCGACCCTAAACGGTTCCGCGGTCGCCTATGCCTCGATTGGTCGTGGTGATGACCTCGGGGGCGTAGTGCATGAATGGGGCGGGAGTGAAGAAGGCCTGGCTGAATGCCTGCATCAATTGAGTCAGACACACGGTGAGCTCACCCTCCTCGAGGGGCCGGTGCATGAACGTGCGACGCGACTACTTCGTATGAAAGGCGCGCGCCCGCACCCGGGCACCTTCGGCTTGATGCGCATTCTCGATGCCGACACCCTCTGGAAAGATCTCTGTACAGACGATGAGACGCTCAACACGATGCGCCTCGAAGCCGATCTAGATCACGCCAATACGTTTCTATTCAAGACCAAGGAGCGTGAGTTCGTGCTTAGTCATCAAAGCGCGCTCAGCCTGCTCTTTGGACCGGGTTTGCCCCGCACGCTCAGCCTGGGGCTTGCCCAAGCTGAGCGAGAGGCCATCGGCCGCCGACTTCCCTGGCCGCTATTCATCTGGGGTTTCGATTCAATCTAATGCCAAAGGCCACCAAATGATTTGGGTAACGAGAACAGACGGCGATCAGATCATGTTAAACGATGATCAGATCAACTGGGTCGAGCTTCAGGGTGACACGATCATCGTGACACAATCGGGTGATCGAATCCGAGTCCACGAAAGCGGGGAAGAGCTCAAAGAGAGGATCCTTCGCTGGCGCCAAAAGATGTTCGGCCTCGCGTTTCTATCCGCCGATGAGATCGACAGCGGAGAGTGAGCGAAATGGACCGAGCTAGCGTTACCGGCCTTTTCTTGGGGATCAGTGCTCTGTTACTTGGGCAATGGATCGAGGGTGGGCACGTCGCGTCCCTGTTTCGCGGTACGGCGGGAATCATTGTCATCGGGGGAACCCTCGGCGCCACCCTTCTATCCGTACCTCTGGAGGACTTGCGTCGCTCAACTGAGATTGTCGGGCTCGTGTTCTCGCGCTCAGAATTTTCGATTGAGAACGCCATCGAACAGTTTTCTGGACTCGCCACCGTCGCGCGAAAGGACGGCATCGTCGCGATCGAAGAGCTGGTCGAGGGATTTGACGACCCGTTCACTCGACGAGCATTGGGACACGTAGTCGACGGCGTCAATGAAGCCACGTTGCGCGAGATCTTATTCACCGACATCGACGTGCGGATGGAAAGAGATACTGCCGCTGCGAAGGTCTTTGACATCGCTGGTGGCTATGCCCCTACGATCGGCATTCTTGGTGCAGTCCTCGGCTTGATTCAGGCCATGGAGTCTCTCTCAGACCCAATTCAACTGGGTCGCGGCATCGCGGTGGCATTCATAGCCACCATCTATGGCGTTGGCTTTGCAAATCTGATCCTGCTGCCCCTCGCCTCAAAGCTCCACCGTATTGTTGCCGAACGTAGAATGAATGAAGAGATGATCGTCGAAGGTGCTGTGGCGCTGCAAGGAGGCCTCCCGCCGATGGCGATTCGAATGCGACTGCTCTCCTACCTGCGTGAGAGCATCGCCGAGGCGAAGGCAGACCATCACTCGTGAGACGTCGACGCCGTCCCTACTACCGACCCAATCAAGACCGTTGGCTGATCTCCTACGCGGACTACGTCACCCTATTGCTCGCACTCTTTGTCGTGCTCTACGCCATGTCCACAGTGGACGCGGCGCGGCTGGAAAGTGTCGTTGCGGGCATGCGCACCGCCTTTGTCGAAACAGGGACCGAAGCCGGCGGCATTGAAGCACCGATCTTGACGCCTGGAGGCTCAAAGGTTCGAGAGTCCAATACAGGCAAGAAAGAAAACAACGACGTCAGCTATATCCTGCTTCGCGATCGCCTCGAAGATACGGTCGGCAAGCAACAGAGCGCCGCACAGGGTGAAATCCCGATGCAGTCGCACCGCAGTGATCGTGGCCTTGTCATCTCCGTCGCCGCAAACGATTTCTTCGAGCCGGGCGAAACTCAAATCCTGCGGAGCGCCCTCGACCCACTCAACGCGATCGGAGCCGTACTCGCGCTCTCCAGTCAGCCGATCCGAATTGAGGGCCACACGGACGACATCCCCATAAAAACGTCTCTGTATCCGTCTAACTGGGAGCTGTCGACGGCACGCGCCTCCGCCGTCGCGCGGCACATGATCGAGCGCTTGAACATCGCGCCTCAACGCATCGGGGCTTCGGGCTACGCCGAGTACCGTCCGATTGTGCCGAACGACTCTGCCGAGAATCGGGCCATCAATCGGCGAATCGACATCGTCGTCTTGAAGTCTGCCCAAGCAATCCAAGAAGAGCCGGAGGCGAGTGGCGGCCCTGATCCTACCGGCTTGGAAACCCTACTCAATCAACTTCCGCCTCTGGCAGTGCGATCGAGACTTCAGTCGGCACTTGACGAATTGCCACCGGTGGCAGCTCGATAGGCGCCCCGGTCAGTCCGCCCTGCGCTTGCTAAAGCCCGGGGGCGATCAATCCCGCGTGAGCGGGAGCGACAGGCCGAGCAGCACCAGGTCGTCGTGCACTTCAGCTCGAAACTGCCCATCGTGATCTTCGAGAATCTGGCGATACAGACGCTGCTGCGGCTCACTTGGAAGCGGCCAGCCAGCTTCGCACAACTCGCTCGCGCCATCGGCACGAGCAACGCCCTCAACACGATCGACACTGACTTCGATCGCGATCAAATCTCCTCGCAGCTCCGCTTGAATGCGAAGTCCGCTATCGCTCTGTGCGAGCGCCCAGGCGTGGTCGATAATACCGACAAGAACTCCTTCGATTCGCAGACGCTGACAGGGAACAGGGGGGAGCGATGAAAGCTGCAGTTCGGTGGCGCAGGGTGCCTTGCCTCCGCCCGCCACGACACGTATCGCGTCTTCAACGACACCGGACATATCGGTAAGGGTCACGGGCGCGAGATCCGCCAAGGCGAGTTCGCGAAAATCGTTCCCAACCGCCCGGAGTCGAGCCGCACCTTCCTCAACGTCATCAATCAATGGAACGAGGTTGGTAAGCAGCCCGCAAAACCGCGCGTCTTCGGCCTCAGCGACGGCAAGATTTAGTCGCGCCACGTCACTTTCACACGGCGGAGTCGCGACATCAATTAAGATTGCGCGGGATGCGTTGGTAAGACGCTCGACGACGCCTTGCATGGCTTCGGCATCCTCACGTGCGTTCTCTAGTGCGCCCAGCAGAGCGCTGGACGGAGAAGATGCGTTCGAAGCAATGCGCACAGCGAGCTGCGCGACCGCATCGCGGTCGGCGTTGGCCACGACTTGTCTCTCCATCTCCCGAAGTCGTAGACCTTGACTATGAACTTCCCGACGCAAGCGATCCAATTCATGTTGATTGGCGGCAATATTCTGGGTCCGCGTGATGAGACAACCAAAATCATCCGCCAACACCGACAACTCGCGTGAGCCCGCCCCGGCGAATCGCTGACGCTCACAATCTCCGAGCTGGATCACACCCACACGCTCGCCGCCACACAGAACCGGGACCAGCAGGAAAGAAGACAGCTCAGCACCCGCCGTCTCTCTTCCCAATACCTCACAGCGAGAAAGCGACTCGTCGGCCGTACTCTTCACCCACCGTGCCTCATCGTCCGACATCGAGAGGCCGCGCACTGCGGCCACCTCAAGGCCCGGGGTCTGCCCTTGCACGACAAACAACGCACTTTGCTTGGTTGGGTAGTGATCGTTGAGCACGGCAAGCAGCGTTTGCGCAACCGCATCCATGTCGTCGGCGCAATCGATGAGCGATTTGGAATCCACAAGCCAGAGCCCAAGAGCGGCGAGTCCTCCTGCCGCCCCAGTGCCCTGCCCTGGTGCACGTGTCGGCCCGGAGCGTTGCGAACGCCCAAACCGGTCCATTGAAACATCACCGCGATGCCCGCCGACGCGATCGGGGCCTGTTCCGAGCGTGGCATTTGCCATTCGGATTACCTCTCGAAGCGAACTCGCGACCGTATTGCCGCGAACGACACCCTATCTATCTACTCCACCGCCTCGTGCACAGACTGGGATGCAGCGACAGTGCGAGCCTCGGCAATCGGCTCTGCCCAGGGAATCTCCTCGCGAGTTGAATAGCGAGGGTCATCGAGAATCACCTGTGCTCCGCGGCGAGACTCACTGTTGATCAACAACGGAGCACTCAAATTCAGACTGCCCTTACGGCCTACGAATGTCGCCATCACCACCGTCTCGAGCTGCCCCGGCTCCGTGATCGCAAGACTCTTCAAATGCCTGGGTGCAACCGCGGGGTCGTAACCGGCAAAGAAGTGCCATGGATTCGCGATGACAAATGCGAGCTCTGGGTCGTCAACCGACACCAGCCAGGAGAAGCTCTCCGTTTCGCTGTGGTCTATCACAATAAAGCGTTTTGCGTTTGCAAAACCTGGAAGACCGTTGAAGTGCAACACCGCCTGAGCATCGAATTCGATACGCCCGAAACGGTTCGTTTCCACTGAGAGGGTTTCGCCCATGTTATCCACCTTTTCTGTTGTTGGAATTTTCACCGATTCAGTTCTTGGAGTTATTTTTTCTATGGCTCTTGGTTTGATTATTTGAAGCACGTGGTGTCCCCTGTTTTGCAGTGCTGGGCGAAATCGGCCCGGCACCACCAAACGCCCCACCCGTCGCGCGCGGACGCACGCGGTTCACCATCTTCTGCCCCGTCGCGTCCGGCGAACTCGCAGCCGCCAAGTTGGCCGAGGCAATGCGGTCGTAAACCTCCTCGCGCAGAATCTCAATACTGTCTGGAGCATCAATCGCGATGCGCACTTGACCCGCTGAACACGAGACCATCGTGATGCGGATGTTTTCATCGATTCTCAGGCTTTCGCCTTGTCTGCGTGTCAATACGAGCATGTGTTGCCCCTCTGCGTCTCGCGGTTACAAGAAACTCAGCAAGTTAGTTTGCAAAATTCGTGACGTGACTTCGATCGAGCCCTGAAGCGCACCTTCCTGCTGAACAAGATCGGAAAACACTTCAATGCTGTCGGCGTTTTCGAGCTTCGAAAGCTGCTCCTGCATCAGTGCATCGCGATTCAGATGACGTTGTTCCCAGAGTTCGGCTTGTGCATCCGCGGCACCCACCGCAGTGAATTCGGAACTCAATTGAGTGCGGGCGGTTTCGACACGCGCGGTTGCGTCGGCGATCGCGCCGCGATCGTTCGAATCGAGTGCGGTCCAAAGGTCTTGGAGGACCACGAAGAGATCTTCGCCTCCCCCTGCCCCGGTGAATACGCGATCTCCCTGCAGCGTCACCCGCAACTCGACCCCTTCGTCGATGTCGACGTGAATTTCGTTTGAATCACCGACAAACGAAACGCTCGGTGGCGGTGAGCCTGAAACAAATGAACCGCTCACCGTAAACGGATCGGCATCGCTCGCAAAGCCACCGAAGACACGGCCACCGCCGGCGTCGCGAGCATTGGCCTCCCTCAAGAGCGCACCGTGAAGTTGCTCAATCTCCTGAGCGGTAATCAGTCGACCGGAGGGATCCTGGGTGTCGTTGGAGGACGCCAGTCCGAGTTCCCGAGCACGAACAAGAATGTCGTTCGCACCGTTGAGCGCGGCCTCTGTCGTACTGACCCGCAAACGACTCGCATTGATATTGCGACGGAACTGAGCAACTTGCGAAAGGCCGTCCTTCAACAGCGTCGTCGCGCGAACCGTAACCGGATCGTCGGACGGCCGATTGATGATGCGCCCCGTCGAGGCTTGCTCCTGGGTTTGCGCCAGTCGCTCGCGCTGTTCCTGGGCGTTTCGAACGCCAAACCGGTAAAGCGCAGAATTTGTGATTCGCATATTTCTTCTCCTGCTGCGTCGCGGCC
>JBLHOB010000131.1:0-7345 GCA_047619425.1 Myxococcota bacterium | reverse complement strand
CGCTAAAGACTGCGCACTGCGGACCGATCCCTGAGTTGCCTGTGCAATGCACTTTGCGAGGCGTTCTTGTGAGGGGAACTCAGTGTTAGACGGTCATGTGTTCGAAAGTGAACGAAGAGCAGGTTCAGGTCGGAACTCGACTGGGAATATTTTTCCTACATCCGAAATCAATCGCGACAAGCAAGTCGTCGCGATCGCCGACGAGTCGATGGCTACTGATGCTCGCCAGCCCATCCCCGCCGCGATGCGCCGCGTTCTCATAGTTGGAAACTCTGTCGGTCTATGCGCCGCGTTGAAGATCGGCCTGAGTCATCCGGCCATCCAAATTCGAACGGCGATGAATCAGGCTGTAGCGCTCGAAATTCTCAATCGTGATGCGATCGACTTTGTCATTGCCGAGCTGCAGTTGGCGCCGACCGGTGGGGTCGACTTCCTTGAGTCTGTCAAACGCATCCATCCCGGTGCCATCCGGGTTCTGCTGACCGGTGACTGCGATATCGCATTCATCCGCGAAGCCATCCGACGATCCGGTGTGTCGTTCTTTCTTGGGGTTCCGTGGGACGCGCAGAGTCTTGCTGGGCTCCGCGAAGAGTTGCTTTCGGCCGACTGGGCCGATTCGCAGTCTTCGCCCGCAACGCTTGCCGAGTGCCTGGACGAACAGGCTCGGACCGTTCGCGAAACGCTTTCACTCACGCAGTCGGAGAGAGGCGTGACGGCCGATCGCGACGCATTGCCGAGCGACATCGCCGACTACAAGGCCAATGGCCAATTTCGTGGCGGCAAGGTCAAAAAACAAACGATTGCCACGAGCCTGTGGTCACGCGGGTACATCCCGCCTTCCAAAAGCACGAGCAAAAACCCACTTGGGTGTGTGTCGAGTCCACTTGCGGGCGCCAGTGCGACCGGAAGTGATGACGCCTCACCGAGAGATTGAAATAAACCCGGACCCTGTTCAAAGGCGAGCCGCAGGGCTCGCCGGTGAACAAGTCCAATAGGAGTAGCAACTGTGGCCAGGATTCTTGTCGTCGACGAACAACCGAGTATCTGCATTCAAATCACCGACATTCTCAGTGGATTGGGGCACGAAGTTTATGCAGAGCACACCGGTGAAGAGGCCCTTCGGCTGAGTCGCGCGATTGAGTTTGACATGGTTCTTGTCGATCTCGAACGCGAGGCGATGAAGAGTGCCGATCTGCTGAAGGTGCTTCGACAAGAGCGGGCAGAAACGTTGGTCGTCATCATGTCCGCCGGCGGCAGCATCGAAGCCGCGGTCGACGCCATGCGGCTTGGCGCGCAGGACTATCTTCGAAAGCCGATCAACCGCGACCGATTGGTGGGCGTTGTTGAGGCATCGCTACAAGAGCGCGTTCTTGAACAACAGAGCAGCGGCGACGGCGTTGACCCGCTCAAGACGGCGAGTGAATCGGGCATCGTTGGACGATCTCGCGCGATTCGTGAGCTGATGGAGATGGTTGAGAAGATCGCACGAACCGATAGTAGCGTTTTGATCACGGGTGAGACGGGTACGGGCAAGGAGTTGGTTGGACGTGCAATTCATCGCCTCAGTCCGCGCGTCGACAAAGTGTTTTCTGCAATCAACTCGGCGGCGTTTCCGGAGACGTTGCTTGAGAGCGAATTGTTTGGTCATCGCCGCGGTGCGTTTACCGGGGCGTCGAACAACAAGAAGGGCATCTTCGAACACGCACATGGTGGCACGGTCTTTCTGGACGAGGTCGCGGACATGCCTGCATCTATGCAGGTGAAGCTCTTGCGCTTCTTGCAGACCGGCGAGATTCGCCCGGTTGGATCCGAGTCCACACGCTATGTCGATGTGCGACTCGTAGCAGCAAGTAATAAGCCACTCGAGCAGGAAGTCGCTGCGGGTCGGTTTCGCGAAGATCTCTACTACCGCCTGGCGGTCATTCCAATTCATGTGCCGGCACTGCGCGAGCGAGTCGAAGACATCGCCGTTCTAGCTGAGCACTTCACCAAGATGTTTGCGAAGAAGCTCGGCAAGCGAATCGATGGTCTCGATCCCCGTGCTCTCGACATCTTGATGGCCCACGACTGGCCCGGAAATATTCGACAGCTTGAGAACTCCATCGAGCGCGGTGCTGCGCTGTGCCGTGGCAACCGGATCCAGGTAGAAGACATGCCGATTCGGTTGCGCGAGGCCACGTTTGTCCGCGAAGGCGAAACGATCCAGAGCCTTCAAGTGATGGAGCGAGCGCACATTCTCTCGACACTCGAACGGGTCGGTTGGAATCGCAAACAAGCAGCCGAGCTGTTGCAGATTTCAACGACCACCCTTTGGCGTCGTTTGAAGGAGTTCGGAATCGAACAACAACATGCTCGCGAGGCTGTGCCTCAAGGGATTGCCCAGCCCACCGGCTTTGCCGTTGGCGAACGATAGGGCGCGAGCACTCGCCGAACCTTTCGATGAAGGAGTATGGATATGGCAAAAGCAGACAAAGATGACGAGCAAGAAGAATCAGGTGCGAGTGGGGGTGGGATTCCCTGGGCGCTTATTCTCGGAGCAGTAGTTTTGTCCTTGGCCGCAGGAGCAGGTGGTGCGTTCTTTCTACTAAGTGGCAAGCCCGAGCCGGTGCCGTTGGAAGACGCGGCAGCGGCCGCCGAATTGCGCGAGGCAGAAGGCGGGGGATTCAAAGAGCGTCTCTACTCTCTCGAACCCTTCGTGGTGAACGTTACGGGAGAAGGGTACAGCCGCTACTTGAAGGTCAAAGTGGAACTCGAGGCGGATACACCGGAGCTCAAGACTGAACTCGATGCGCGTCTCTCACAAGTTCGCGATGCAGTCATCGTCTTGCTTTCGAGCAAGAAGCTTACGGATATCACCGACTTCGAGGGCAAGGCGCTGCTCAAGCAGGACATCTACGAGCGGGTCAACGACATTCTCGAGACTGGCGAATTGAACTCTGTGCTGTTTACCGAGTTCGTAGTCCAATGACCGGCCAGGAAGAAGAAGAAGCGGTTCTTAGTGACGAAGAACTCGAAGCGCTTCTTGAAAAGCTCTCCGACAAGGCTGGGGGCTCTGCCTGGGCTGGAAATGCGCGTAAGGATGTCGCGAGTGAAGAGAAGCTGGTGTCTCTGGCACTGCAGCGTGCATCTGAAGAGTTCGCCGATCGTATTTCGCGAAGCATGTCGAATGTGTTCCAGGTGTCTATCCGCTTTTCGTTGATCGACTGGCGCGATTCGGACCCAGAAGAATTTGAGCAGTTGATGGTGCCCACCGACCGGGCGGTTTCGTTTGACGTGGCTCCCGGCGCTGGCCGAGGCGTCATGTTGGTGGGAAGAACGCTGCTATTTCAATTGCTTTGCTTGAATTTCGGAGCGAGCCCGGGCTTGAAAAGTACGGCGCCTCCGCTCCGTCCCTATACGTCGATCGAGTGCCGCTTCTACAAGAATTTCGCCGAAGATCTTCTCAAGCGCTTTGGTGAGGCCTGGTCTGAAGAGACGCGAATCGAAACCAAGATCGCGGGCTTGATCGGCCGGGATCACGTGCGCGAAGAAGCCGCCGAAGAACTCTATCTCGCCACCTATGACGTATCGGGCTTTGGCGAAGTGTGCCGGCTTCGGGTTGCTGTGCCGAAGGCTGCGTTTGAAAATCGCGTTGCGGCCGCCCGTGAAGTTACCGCTCTTAGCGGTGCGCCCGTCGAAGAAACCGTTCTTGATATGGAGCTCGGGTTTCGTGCAGAGATTGGCTCCATTCAAATGTCGCTGCGCCAGTTTTCAAGCATGTCGGAAGGTGACGTCATTCCCATCGACTGCATTGAGGGTGGTGAGTTGCTCGCGACCGTTGGGGGTGTTCCGAAGTTTCACGCAATTCGGGGAGCAGTAGGGCGGCGACTGGCCGTTCAACTCATGGACCGAGTTTAAGTACGTAGGAAGGTTATCGATGGCTGTGGAAGAACAATCAGAACAACTACCGGACGTCAACAAGGCGCTGCTCGGAGCGAGCTCGGGAGCAGGAGGAGCCGGACTGGATGTCGTCATGGACGTCCCGCTGCGATTGAGCGTTGAAATCGGCAGCACGCGTTTGCTGGTACGCGAGATTCTACAGTTAGCGAAAGGATCGATTGTTGAACTCGATCGCATGAACGGCGAACCCGCGGACATCTATGTCAACGAACGACTCGTTGCGCTGGGTGAAGTGACTCTCGTGGATGAAAAGCTCGCCGTCAAAATTGTTGAAGTCGTCTCCGCAGACAGTGTTGCGGGGAGAGTGCGTTAGTCGGATTTCCGGACACCAAGTAAGGGTCCAAAAGCGCTAGGAGACAACTCGTGTGGGAGACCGTGTCGGCCCTGAGTGTAGTACTCGGGGGGATCATTATAGTCGGTGCAATCTTGCGCGGCCTCGGCCTCGGCAATTTGCCGCAGGGGCGTTCGCGAATGCGGGTCGTTGAAACGATCTCCCTTTCGGGGCGGCAGAAAGTCCATGTCATCGAGGTTCGAGGCGAGAGTCTGCTCGTTGGCTCGACGGATCAAAGCATCAACCTACTTCGCGAGCTTCCTGCACAACCCGACGAGGCACCGGTCGACGAAAGTGAATCCGTACACCGCGGCGCCGAACTTCTTGATCGCATGCGCAGCGTTGCTCGCGTCAGCTTCGTGTTTGTTCTTGTCTATTTTTGCCTTCCCGAGCCCGCGATGGCCCAAGAGGTTATCGACCTGGGCCCGGCGAAGCTAAGTCTCGCCCTCGACGAGGCGACTTCACCTGGTCAGATCTCATCGACCTTGCAAATCGTAGCGCTGCTAACCCTCATTTCAGTTGCGCCTTCCATGATTCTGATGATGACGTGCTACGCGCGCATTCTTATCGTGCTCTCACTGTTGCGGCAGGCGATGGGTACTCATCAGTTGCCGCCGCGTCAGATTCTGGTTTCGCTCTCACTCTTCACGACCATCTTTGTGATGGCCCCGGTGGGTGAGGCGATCTACGAGAACGCGCTAGTGCCGTACACATCGGAAGAGATCGATATTGGTGAGGCAGCGACGCGTGCTGCGATACCGGTGCGGGAATACATTCTCACTCATACTCGGGAAAAGGATCTCGGTCTCTTCTTTGAACTCGCCGACGAAGAACCGCCGGAAGACCGGGAAGACGTCAGTTTCCGAATGTTGCTCCCGGCTTACATGATCAGTGAAATCCGCACGGCCTTTGAGATTGGTTTCATGATCTATCTGCCATTTTTAATCATCGACATCCTCGTGGCTTCGATGCTCATCTCAATGGGCATGATGGTGTTGCCGCCAATGATGATCTCCCTTCCGTTTAAGTTGATGCTTTTTGTTCTACTCGACGGGTGGAACTTATTGATCAGTGCATTGGTCACGGGGCTTCAATAGCGATGCGAAACCGAAATGGGCTTTGCAACCGGTATGGAAAAGAGGTGTCTCAATGACGATTGAAGAGATCAGCGAGCTTTTGCGAATGACGATCTATACGGCATTCGTGGTGTCGTCGCCGATTTTGGGGCTTGCGCTTGTAGTCGGCCTGTCAGTTTCGATTATTCAATCTGCGACCCAGATCAATGAGCAGACGCTGACGCTTGTGCCGAAGATCGCGAGCGTGTTCGGTTTGTTCGCGGTGTTGTTTCCCTGGATCATGGGAACGATTGTTGATTTTTCCGTTCACATTCTCGAGTTGGTTGCGGAGCAATCGGGTCGATGAGCTGGGAATTCGCAATTGACCCCGTAGTCATGACATTGCTGATGAGCATTCGGCTTCTCGCAATGCTGCAGACCGCGCCGATGTTTCGGGAACAGGGTGTGCCAGTTCGCATTCGCACGCTCTTGGCCCTGGTCCTCGCGTACATGATTGGACCGGGTGGCAGCGATTCGCTGTCAGGCGAGGCGCTTGATTGGCGCGCATGGGGGATACTCGAAGTAGCAGGTGTCGTCTTTGTTGAAGCCAGCATCGGGATCATCATCGGCCTTACGACGTACTTTGTCTTCATCGGTTTTTGGATGATGGGAGACTTCATTTCGACCCAGGGCGGCCTTTCGGCTGCACGCGTGGTTGACCCATCTTCCGGTGTGAGTTCCACCGCGTTGGCCCAGGCTTTTAATGGCATTGGCATGCTGGTGTTTCTTGCACTCGATGGCCACCATCAACTGATTCACCTCGTAGCCCTGAGCTTCAACGAGATGCCCATTGGTACTGCCGAGGTCGATACTGGGGCCTACCTTGCGTTTGCCCAGTCGGCCTCCGTCATGTTTGAGATTGCGGTTCGACTCTCGGCGCCAATTACCGTCGCGATCTTTATTCAAAATATCGCGACTGGTGTGCTGTCGAAGAGCCTTCAGCAGTTGAACCTGATGGTGGTTCAGCTTCCCGCGCATATCGGTTTGCTGCTCTTGATCCTGGGCATGGGCGCGGGTGACTTCGTGCATGCCATCAAAGACGTTCTCGAAACTTCGCCGGGACGCGTGATGGCTGTTGTGTTGGGGGCGGCCTAGATGGCCCAAGATGAAAAGACAGAACCAGCGACACCACGCAAGCTTGAGAAGGCGCGCGAAAAGGGTGACGTCCCGCAGAGTCAGGACGTGCCCATTCTAATGATGTTGCTCATCGCCTTCTTGGCGCTGATGTCTCCACTCGGCGAGCAAATGGGCTCGATGATGGTTCAGTTTGCCAAAGATTGTTGGGGAGGTGCAATCGCACGCCCGCAAACCCATGGCGATCTTGGCGCCATCGTTATGTACGCCGCAGGTGAGACCGCCAGAGTGTTTCTGCCCTTTGGTCTGCTGTTCGTATTGACTGCGTGCGTGTCGCTGTGGATACAGGTTGGCTTTTTGTTGACGGCGGAGAAGCTGAAAATCAAGTGGGATAGCTTCAATATTGTAAAGGGCATCAAGCGCATGCTCGGCCCCGACCGTCTCTACAAGCTGCTGAAGTCCGTTGTCAAACTCTCTGTGTACGTGGTGATTGTCTATCTCGTCGTGAGTCCGGAGATCGAGTGGATGATGTCGCTGATGGACGCCGAGGTGCTTGATACCGCGATGGCCGCCGGGGTGCTGTTGAAAGAGGTGATGATTTACATCCTGCTCATCAGCGTCATCTTCGCCGTGATCGATGTTGTCTGGGTTCGCTATCGGCATCAGAAGAAGCTGAAGATGACCAAGCAGGAAGTGCGAGACGAAGTCAAGCAGCGCCAGGGCGATCCGAAAGTGCGCAGCCAAATTCGCAGAAAGCAGATGGAGCTCGCGGGACAGCGGATGATGTCCGCCGTAGCCGAGGCCGACGTTGTGGTCACCAACCCCACGCACTTTGCAGTTGCGATTCAGTACCGACCACCAGAGATCATGACCCCGCGTGTTGTCG
>JBLHOB010000130.1:0-7371 GCA_047619425.1 Myxococcota bacterium | reverse complement strand
GCGAGCTGCGAATCGGAGCGCGATCCGGACACGTCGTAAGCGTGGATCACGACGGCCCCGAAATGGTCCGCGCGATTGCAAACTTCTTCGACGGCATCGGTCGGCGAACTCGCTAACTCGCTCGCGAGCGACTAGTGCAGGCAGTGCAGGTAGTTGATCAGCTCGGTTTCGTGGGCGGCGGGCATGTCTTGAAATCGAACGCCAACACCACTGCTCCCGGGTGTGTTTACCTTGTAGAGCACTTCGGCTTCGAACTCGAGGTGTTTGCCAACTGCGGGCAAGCTCAAGTCGCAACTTCGCACGCTGTTGAGCGCAAACCTCTCGTCGGTGCGGATCATTATGCCACCGCGCCCGATTACGATCGCTGTGGAGGCCATGGTCGAGCCTTCGATACGGATCGCGAGTTGTTGGGTGTAACGCGTGAAGCGTCGGCGCTTGGGCTTCTTGATCGTAGCTTCCAGTTGGTCGGCGATGCGTGAGATGTCGATCGGATAGGTGAGGTAACCAATCGCACCGGCCTGTTGAGCGGCTTGACGCCGGGCGCCGCGGCGATGATGGTCGACCAGGATGACCGGAATCTCCTCGATGCCGACCACGGAGCGCAACGACGGGATGAGCTCAATCCCCTCCGAGCGGCCAAGGCTGACGTCGGCCATGATGAGCTCGGGCGAAATGCGATCGTAGAGTTCGATGGCTTCTTTCAAGGAGCGGGCGGTTGCGACTTCATAGTTGCGCAGGCGCAATGAGTCGATGCAGGAGCGTTCTTTCGAGAGATGTTCGCCGACAAGCAAGATGCGAAAGCCACGCTCGGCGGCTTGCGGCGTGGGTGCGAACGATGGGACTGCCCGCGCCATCGCGCTACGTCGCACGTCCTCTTTCAGGCGCTTGTCGAGGGATACGAGTTCTTCAAAGCGATTCGCGATATCGATTTCGAGATCGACACCCGAGTCGACACAGGGGTCGATGTCCATCACGCGATCTTCGGCGCGCAGTAGCGTCACACCCGAGAGTGGGCCGTGACTTGGCAGGATGACTTTGCGCGGTTGCGTGACCTGGGCTTTGACCGACTTGCCCTCGCTGTTCAGTGAGACGTTGAGCACCGCGCCGCTGGCACCTGCGTTGAAGTCGGCACCCACATCGCGCAACCAACTCTCAGCGCTTTGCAGGTCTTTCATATGTCGCGCCCAGGCAGCGTGGATGCGGCCTTCAAGCGTGGTGATGTTATTGCAATCGAGAATGCGAATGAGGGGTAGTACGAACAGTGCCTGCGGGCGAAGGCACTTGATGTGATTGCGTCCGACCGTGGCGAAGACGATTTCATTGAGCAGCAGCGTGCCGTTCAGTGTTTCGAGAGATCGTGTCGTGGCCTGCATGGATGCGAGAATGCAACGTCCGCCCGGAACAAGGCGCGCGCGAACTCCCATGGCTTCAAGTCGCCGCAAAATGCGGGCTTGTTCGGTTTCTTCGTTGCTATCAATACCCGCCAACTGTTGCTCCCGACCACTCGTGTGGCTTGGTTAATCGGCACAACTGGGTGTTCCCTTGACGGGAGGCGGGGCGGCATTGCGATGACTCGCAGCGGGAGGATTGCGCGAAGCCTCGCCACAAGGGGGCGTGGGCCCGCTCCGGGGCGCTGTGTTGGCGCGGCAACAGGCATTCATTGCGCTGGGGGGCTGCCAAAACGAAAACGGCCCCGGAGCGCGAGCTCCGGAGCCGTTCAGTCTTGCTGTAATTCCGCTGTGCTTAGAAAAGCAACGGTCTTACATCATGCCGGGCATACCGCCCATGCCACCCGGGGGCATGCCGCCCATGCCGCCGCCGCCACCCTCTTCGGGGGTTTCGGCGATCATGGCTTCCGTTGTGAGAAGCAGGCCGGAGACGCTGGCTGCGTTCTGCAACGAAGTGCGGACTACCTTGGTCGGGTCGATGACGCCGGCCTTGATCAGGTCCTCGTAGACTTCGGTGCGTGCATTGAAGCCATGGGCTCCCTTGAGCCCCTTCACCTTGTCGACAACGATCGAGCCTTCGACACCCGCATTCTCTGCGATGTATCGGAGCGGTGCTTCGATCGCCTTGCGTACGATGCTGACGCCAGCACCCTGCTCGCCTTCGAGGTTGAGCTTGTCGAGGTCCTTCTGCGCGCGGATCAACGCCACGCCACCGCCGGGGACGATGCCCTCTTCCACGGCTGCGCGGGTTGCGTGCAGTGCGTCTTCGACGCGGGCCTTCTTCTCTTTCATTTCGGACTCGGTTGCGGCGCCGACCTTCACAACGGCCACACCACCGACCAACTTGGCGAGGCGCTCACTGAGCTTCTCGCGGTCGTAGTCACTGCTGGTCTCTTCGATTTGTGCTCGAATCTCTGAACAGCGACCCTCGATGTCCTTCTTGGCACCAGCACCGTCGATCACGGTGGTGGTGTCTTTGTCGATCACGATGCTCTTGGCCTTGCCAAGATCCTTGACCGTCACGTTCTCAAGCTTGAGACCGAGTTCTTCAGCAATGACCTGGCCACCCGTGAGGATTGCCATGTCCTGAAGCATTGCCTTGCGGCGATCGCCGAAGCCGGGCGCCTTGACGGCCGCGACGTTCAGCGTGCCACGGATCTTGTTCACAACGAGCGTGGCCAAGGCCTCGCCGTCGATGTCTTCTGCCACGATCAGAAGCGGGCGACCCTGGCGGGCAACCTGCTCGAGCAGCGGAAGGAGATCCTTCATGTTCGAGATCTTCTTCTCGTGAAGGAGGATCAGGGGCTCTTCGAGGTTCACTTCCATGGCTTCCGGGTCCGTAACGAAGTACGGCGAGAGGTAGCCACGGTCGAACTGCATGCCTTCGACAACGTCGAGCTCGGTCTCGAGGCTCTTGCCCTCTTCAACCGTGATCACGCCTTCGCGTCCAACCTTGCCCATCGCTTCCGCGATGATGGCGCCAATCGTCTCGTCGTTGTTCGCCGAGATCGTGCCGACTTGCGCAATTTCCGCCGTGTCGCGGGTGGGCTTGCTGAGCTTGGTCAGCGAATCCGAGATGCAGCGGACTGCAGCGTCAATGCCGCGCTTCAGCTCCATCGGGTTCATGCCTGCAACAACAAGCTTGGCACCCTCGCGGTAGATCGCCTGTGCGAGCACGGTTGCCGTCGTGGTGCCGTCGCCTGCGACGTCGGAAGTCTTGCTTGCAACTTCCTTCACCATCTGAGCGCCCATGTTCTCGAACTTGTCTTCGAACTCGATCTCCTTCGCAACCGTCACGCCGTCCTTGGTCACGGTGGGGGAGCCGAAGCTCTTCTCGATGATGACGTTGCGACCTTGCGGGCCGAGCGTCACCTTTACTGCGTTGGCGAGCCCATCAACTCCGGCGAGGAGCTTCGAGCGCGCATCTTGGTCGTACTTGACTTCTTTGGCCATAATCTTGTGATTCTCCTACGAAGCGATTATTCGATGATCCCGAGGATGTCGTCTTCGCGAATGATGAGGTGCTCTTCGCCGTCGACGTTGACTTCTGTTCCGCCGTACTTGCCGAACAGAATCTTGTCACCCTTCTTGACGTCGAGCGGGCGAACGGTGCCGTCTTCGGCCACGCGGCCTTTGCCGACAGAGATGACTTTGCCTTCCTGGGGCTTTTCTTTGGCGCTGTCGGGGATGATGATCCCACCTTTTGTCTTCTCTTCTTCGTCAATGCGCTTGACGAGAATGCGGTCTTGGAGCGGACGGATCTTCATGTGTCCGAATTCCTCTTCTTTTGACTGCGCCCCGCTCGCACGCCCGCCTCGGGCTGTGCGGCTTATGGGGCTGTTGTGAAATTGGCTTGCTCGCCAGTCGAGATTTCCCCGATTGCGATTGGTCCTCGATGCGTTGGGTCCCGTCTGGGACTTCCCAACCCTGCGGGCCGCAATATTGGCACTCGAACGACTCGACTGCCAATAGGCGAAGCAACCTATGCGCTGGGCTCGGAGCGTCAAGTCGAGCCTGCGAAAATATCTGGATCTTTCGAGTCTGGCTCGACCATCCACTCAGCCTCCAGCCGGGATTTGACGATAAGCGCGGCGAGACGGAAGCCGGCAGATCGGTGCCGCGTTAGGTCTAACATGCTGGAAAAAAAGGTATTTGTAGAGCTTTGTCCGAAGGCTGCGGTGCCGAACCCAGGTGCTGCGATCACGCGGATGAGCCGCTTTATCAGCGATCTCTATGACCTCGGCCTCGAGCTCCGAGGAGACGATTTCCTCGTTTCCCAGAGTCTTGCCCACGCATTGCTTCCCGATCGAGCTCCCCGGACGGGGGTGCTCGCGATTGAAGAGGGTGACGAGCTTCAGTTGGGCGTCTATTTCGACCCGGACGACTGTGAGGATGCGTTCGCACTTGTCGAGGAGAGCAGCCACCTGGTCTGCCTCTCCTGGCACGCGGCTCGGAACTTGCCCGTCTCCCCATTGATCCTGGAGCTTCAGGCTGAGATCGATCGATTTCTCTATTTCTGTCACGATTCCGGTGACTTAAGCTTCTCATGCTTCGAGGAGCACGGGCTCGCGGCCTGGACAGACACGGAAGAACGCGACCGCTACGCCATCGCGCGCCGCCGGGCCCATCACTACTGCCGAAGCTTGGCCGACCGCTTCGCTCCGCGCCGCGACACCGCGGGGCTCGCGCGTGAGTTGCGTCGGTTCTATCGGGCCTCGCCGTCCTCAAAACTGACCGTCTAGCTCGATGAGCAGGCCTTGGCTCTACGAACTTGTCCCACTCCATTGACTTTCGTCGCAGTTTCGTGAACGATCCCATGCGAAACTTAGACGAAGGTGGTGCACTCGATGGCTCTGACCAAACGGCAACGCGAAGTTTTTGACTTTATTTCCGAGTTCGTAGAAGAGCAGGGCTACTCGCCCAGCCTCGAAGAGATCGCCGCCCAGTTCGGCCTCTCCTCTGTGGCCACGGTTCATCGCCACGTCCAACACCTGGTCGAAAAGGGCATGCTCCGCAAAGCCTGGAACCGCTCGCGCTCGCTTGAGCCCGTGCCACAGGCAAAAGCCGAGCCCGCCGAAGATTCGGGTCTGACGACGCTGCCGCTTGTAGGCTCCGTCGCGGCAGGCACACCCATCGAAGCCATCGAAGAAAACGAGTTTGTCTCCGTGCCGTCCGAGATGGCGGGCCGCCCCGGCCAAAGTTTCGTGCTCCGCGTACGCGGGGACTCGATGATCGACGACCAGATCTGCAACGGTGATCTCGTCGTCGTCGAAAAGCGCACCGAAGCCCGCAACGGCCAAACGGTGGTCGCGATGATCGACGGCACCGAAGCCACCCTCAAGCGCTTCTATAGAGAAGGCAGCGAAGTCAAACTCGTCCCTGCCAACAAGACGATGGAACCCATGGTCTTCGCAGCTGAGCAAGTCTCGATTCAGGGCATTGTTCGCGGGTTGATGCGGTCGTTCTGACGATTTATTGATATGTCGTTTATACGCCTGCGCGGCTGGCGCCGCTCCGGCTTTCTTGATTCGGCGACCGGGAAGCGCGCTGTGCCGGTTCGGCGACCCTAGGGCTGGCATAGAGCGGTCTCGTCAACTGGCTTGCCCCATCCACCGATCCATCCAACCAGCCATCGGCCCCGGCAAACCGCCGCGCCCCCCTCTCCCAACGAAACACCGCGCCATCCCGTGTGCAGGCGCCCCGCGCATTTCCGCACTCGCATTCCCCAACCCGTCTTGCCACCCCGAACCCCGCCCCGCTACCCTCATTCGCTTATAAATCAAGGAGTTATCGCCGTGGTGCGCCTTACCCGCGCGATCGAGTTTTCGTCCTCGCTGCGTTATCGCAGCGCCGGGAACAGCGACGCAGAAAACGAAGAGATGTTTGGCCTCGCGGCCAAGCAGCACGGGCACAACTATCGCCTAGAGGTGACGGTGTGCGGCGAGCCCGACCCGAAGTCGGGCATGGTGATGAATCTCGTCGAGCTCAAGGCTGTGCTCGAAAGAGAAGTCATGTCGCGTTTCGATCACAAAGATCTCAATGCAGACACTGACTACTTCAAAGACGTGCCCCCAACTCCAGAGAACCTCGCGACGCTGATCCACGAAATCCTCGAGGGCGCGTTGCCTCCCGGGATGTTTGACAGCTTGCGTTTGTACCAGGACGCCGACCTCTACGTTGACGTCCACGCGCGGGGCGACTGAAGTGTCGAGCAAAACTCTCGAAGTAACCCGGCGCTACAAGCTGCCGGCCGCCCACGTGCTCGCCAACCCCCAGCTGAGTGACACCGAAAATGACGAGATCTTTGGCAAGTGCGCCAACGAGAATGGCCACGGTCACAACTACGAATTTGAGGTGACGGTCGCGGGCCCGGTCGACGCGAAGACCGGCCAAGTCGTGCCCATCGATCGACTCGACCGCGTGTTCAACAGCGCCATCGCGGCCCGCTACTCCCATCGCTTGCTAAACGAGTGCGAAGCCTTCGACGCACTCGTCCCGACCACCGAAAACTTTGCCCAAATTGTTTACGAAGAGTTAGCGCCCGCCCTACAGCGCGAGGAGAAGGTTCGTCTCGTTCGCGTTCGACTGACCGAGACCCCGCGCAACTTTTTTGAATATGGAGACCCACGATGAGCGACCCGATCGACCCGATGGAAAAAGCGGTCACAACGATTTTGAACGAACTCGGCGAGAACCCCGAGCGCGATGGCCTTCGCAGTACACCGAAGCGCGTCGCCGCCGCAATGCGATTTTTCACCAAGGGCTATAATCAAGATCCCATCGAAACCCTCAACAACGCCATGTTCGATGTCGACTACGACGAGATGGTGCTGGTGAAGGACATCGACTTCTACAGCCTGTGCGAGCACCACATGGTGCCGTTCTTCGGTCGCGTCCACGTCGGCTACATCCCCAATGGCAAAGTCGTCGGGCTCTCAAAAATCCCGCGTCTTGTCGATATGTTTGCCCGCCGCCTTCAGGTCCAAGAGCGCTTCACGATGGAAGTCGCAGGCATCATCGAAGACGTTCTCAAGCCCAAGGGTGTCGCGGTCGTCGTCCAGGCGAAGCATCTGTGCATGGTGATGCGCGGCGTCGAAAAACAAAACTCCTTCGCGATCACAAGCTCGATGCGCGGTTGCTTTAACGACGACCCGAAGACCCGCGCCGAGTTCATGGAACTGATCCGCCACCGGCCGGATTCATTCGCGTAAGCGGGTACAGGGCTGCGTTGCAAGGACGTCGCAAGTAGGTTGCTGAGTAGGGAGAGAGCAGGTGTCCGACGACAATTCGGTTCTGAAACTGATCAAAGATGCGCGGGACGCCCACGAAAAGTCTCCCGGTACGTGGCCCGCCAAGCGCGAGTTGGCATCGGCTGTGCGCGAGTTGATGGACTGTATTGCCGCGACGGATGCGCCCGAGCAAG
>JBLHOB010000129.1:0-7377 GCA_047619425.1 Myxococcota bacterium | reverse complement strand
AACGTCATCCTGCGCGGACTCGACGAAGAAGACATCCCGTCGCGCCCGATCTCTGCACGCGCACCCATAGAAGCCTTCGACCGTCAGGCCGACTCCGTAACCCCCGGCCGCTTCGGCATGGGGCTCTTCGCCTTGGCGCGCCCCAACCAAGACACCTTCGACTTGATCCGCTACTTCGACGGCATCGTGAACATCGCCGAATGCCCGGACGACGTACCGGTGCGCGATCTTCCGCTCGACTGCCGCGAGTCGACCCTCAAGCCCCGGGGCTTGTTCGACAAACTCGACGACTGGGGCTTCGACTCCATGGTGATCCCCCACGGCACGGCTTGGGGCTTCTATACACCGCAAGGTTCTGCCTGGGACAAGCAGCTCGAAGACAACCAACACGACCCCGAGCGCCAACGCATGATCGAGATGTACTCGGGCCACGGCAACAGCGAAGAGTATCGAGACTGGCGTGAAGTCATCATTGCGGCGGACGGCAGCAAGAGCTGCCCCCCGGCACGCAACGATTTCTTGCCTTCTTGTTGGCGGGCTGGCGAGTTGATCGCGCAACGCTGCAAGGCCGAAGGCGAAGAGAGCAGCGAATGTGTCGAGCGCGCTGCGGTTGCACGACAAGACTATGTCGATGCCGACATCATGGGACACCTCGTTGTCCCCGGTGCAAACGCCGACGAATGGCTCGACTCGGGCCAGTGCCGCGATTGCTTTCAGCCCTCGTTCAACTACCGGCCCAAGAGTTCGGCGCAGTACATCCTCGCCGTACGCAACTTTGACGAAGAGGGAGAGCCGGGCAAGTTTAACTTTGGCTTCATGGCTTCGAGTGACAACCACACCGCGCGTCCGGGTACGGGGTACAAAGAGTACGGTCGCGTCTACAACACCGAGTCGCGCTTGACCCAAGGTGCCGAGCGCATGTTCGGCGACTTGCTGCCCTTTGAGCCGGTTGAACCCATCGCCGAGTCGGTGCCCTTTAGTCAAGACAACGGCGGCGCCTTCTTCAACTTGCGCGAGTCCGAACGCGGCTCTTCTTTCTTTGTAACAGGCGGCTTGATCGCGGTGCACTCCGAAGGCCGCAGCCGCGACAACATTTGGGCTGCTATGGAGCAACGCGAGGTCTACGGCACCAGTGGCCCGCGCATCTTGCTCTGGTTCGACCTCCTCAATGCCAGCGGCACCCGGGGCGGACGCGTCGCAATGGGCGGGACTACGGAGCTAACCCAAGCACCCATCTTCCAGGTACGCGCGGCGGGCTCCCTTGAGCAGACGGATGGCTGCCCCGAGGCTTCGCTCAACGCCCTTGGCGAAGAGGGGCTTGAACGCGTATGCCGCGGCGAGTGTTACAACCCGAGCGACACGCGGCGGCCCATCACCCGCATCGAGGTCGTGCGCATCCGCCCGCAGATCGCCGCCAGTGAGCCCGTCGACCCCTTGATCGAAGACGCCTGGCGCGTGTTCGAATGCGAACCGGATCTCGCGGGTTGCTCGGTTACCTTCACCGACCCCGAGTTCGAAACCTCGGGCCGCGACGCCATCTACTATGCCCGCGCCATCGAAGCCCCCTCGATGGCGATTAACGCCAGTGGCCTTCGCTGCGAGTACGACGACGCAGGCCGCTGCACCGAGGTCAATGCCTGCGCGGACAGCACCCCGGCAAGCGACGACTGTATGTCGGAAACCGAACACCGCGCTTGGTCTTCACCGATCACGCTTGAATGGGCGGGGCGCTAGTACGAAGTTAGGCGCATTGGATGCGTGAGGCGTTAGACGCTACTCGAGCGCACGGACCTTCGGCACCGGTTTGCCTTGAAGCCGGACAGCGTTGGTTTGCGGCAGCCACTTCGCCAACCGCGCCTTGGTGTCTTTGTGCGCGGGGTTGAGCGCGAGGTTCGTCCACTCGGCAGGGTCGTTGCTGTGGTCGTAGAGCTCTTCTGAGCCATCGGCGTAACGAATGTAGCGATAGCGCGTGTCGCGCACCGCGTGGTTGTTTTGACCGTAGGTTGTGACGCTTGGCGTTGGTGAGTCGCTCGTGAGTTTGGACAAGAGCGGCCTCAGATTCTCTCCCTCAACTTGCTCCACCGGCACCTCAAGCCCCGTCATCTCGGCAAGAGTGGGATACAAGTCGAGCAAGTTTACCGCCGCCCCCGTGCTAACACCTTCGAGTACACCGGGCCCAGCAAAGATCAAGTTCACCCGCGTCGCGCGCTCCCAGAGCGTGAACTTTGCCCAGTGCTCCTTCTCGCCAAACTGCCAACCGTGATCCGACCACAAGACCACCACAGTGTTGTCTTCGTAACCGCTCTTCCGCAGGCCATCGAGCACGCGGCCGACGCAGTCGTCTGCAAAACTCGTCGCCGCAAGATACGCCTGCACCGCACTCTTCCATTGTCCGTGGCTCGTGATGGCGGCGTGCTGCCCTTCGCCAACACCCATCCGACGACCCGCTGCGGGGACGTCGGCGAGGTCGTCTTCTTTTATCAACGGCAGCGCGACGTCTTCGATCGGGTACATGTCGAAGTACGACTGCGGTGCATAGAAGGGGAGGTGAGGGCGGATAATCCCGACGCCGACGAAGAACGGTTCGCGTATGGCGCCGGTTGTAAATTGCTCGTGCACCCAATTCGCCATGCGGCCGTCCGACATGTCGTCAAAAGTGATGTGGGGCGCCATCGGGCCCCAGTCCCAAAAGCTCTTCTTGCCCTGGCCCCAGTCCGCCATGGGCTTTGGGCGCGCGCGCTCTTTGGGCTCTTTGTAGTGATCGTTTTCTTTTGAAGGCCAGTAGGTGTCGAAGCCCCGGCCTTTGAGTTCGCTTTTGTGATGACTGCCGTGGTAGAGCTTGCCGGCGCCCGTCACCTGATAGCCCGCGTTTTGAAAGAGCTCCGGCAAGGTAGTTGCTTGGTTGAGGACGGGGTTGCCGGTAAAGGTGTCGGCGTTTTCGTAATTGCCCGAAGTGCTGGGACGAATCGACGTCATCAACGCGGCACGCGAGGGGCCGCAGGTCGGCGCGGCCGCGTGGGCGTTATTGAACGAGACACCGCGCGCGGCAAGGGCATCGATGTTTGGGGTGCGGGCCTGGGCGTGCCCTTTCAGCAGTGACGTCCAATCGTTTAGATCGTCGACTGCGATGAACAACACGTTGGGTCGCGAGGTTTCGCGCATTTCAGAGGGTTGCTCGCTCTGGCCAGTGTCGCTGCAACCCAGCACGAGCCCGATGCAACCGAGCCATACCCAAAGTAGAGGGCGCGCGCTTACGAGCATGACTCGCGCTTTACACAGGTCATAATGAGCTCGCCGCCCATGATGTAGCGATAGCGGGTGATGGCAAAGCCCGCTCGCGCGAGCTCTTCGGTCAAGCGAAACCGCGAGTACTTCGTGATGTGCTCGTCGCCGTACGCGTAGGGGAGAACGAGTTTGTAGATGGCTTCTGTTACACGCCAAGCAAGACGCCCGTAGTCGGGTGTGCCGATCACCAACGTACCGCCGGGCGCGAGCACGCGGTTCATCTCGCGAAAAATGCCCGGGTCGTAGTCGACGTGTTCGATCAACTGCGAGTTCACCACCACGTCAAACGACTCGTCGGCAAAGGGCAACGCCTGGCATGAGCTGCGCACGAGGCGCTCGTTGGTGCGGCGCAGGAAGCGAAGCTTTGCTTGCTCGATGTCGAGTGCGACAGCACCTGGCTCGGTTTGAATAAAGCGACTCGAACCACAACCGATGTCGAGTTTGCGGCCGGGTATGTTCGACATCTCTTTCAAAATGGAAAAGCGCTGTCGTTGCCAATAGCGCTGAGGCGGCACGAGGCTGTTGTATGCCCGCGAGTCGTAGTCCGCCGACTCATACGTGTTTCGCATCAACCAGAGGCGGATCAAGGTGAGGAGGAAGTGCGGTGCAAACTGAATCGCACTCGCGTGAGACTCCCCCGCGACGCGAGGCTGATAATCGAAAGGTACTTCGGCAACCCGCCAACCGAGCGAGTAGCACTTCACCAGGATCTCTTCGAGGATGTCGTACTTCTCGGACTCGAGTTCGAGGTGGTCCAAAATTTTGCGATGGTAAACCCGAAAGCCACTCGACATGTCGAGCACTGGCACCGCGAGCACTCGGCGGTAGACAGCGTTCAACATCTTGCTCAAGTAGAAGCGGCTGGTACTCATCTCAGCACTGCCGCCCTCAACCCAACGCGAACCGATAATCACTTCAGCCCGATCGCGCTGCGCAAAGATCTCAGGGATCGACTCGGGAGGATGCGAGAGGTCGGCATCAAGGGTCACGACATACTCACCCTTCGCGGCGAGCAAACCCTCCTTCAACGCACCGCCGTACCCCGGCCGCTTTTGAATGATGACTTCGGCGCCACCCGCACGAGCCGCTACCGCAGTCTCATCGGTGGGTGTTGGGACAATGACAATAATCTCAATCTTGGCGGCAACCGTCGAAAGCGCCGCCCGAATACGCCCCAACAACTCGGGCATCGTCGCCGCCTCGTTCCAAGCCGGCATCACGACCGAAACCAGCCCCGGAAAAACCGAGTCCCCTTCATCCAACGTATCCACCACCTCACTCATCCCACGCATCTTAGCACCCACCCCCACCCAAACAGAAACCAAGATTGGACTTCAATCTTCCGCCCCCATCACCACCCTCATCTTCCACATCGAACCCATCACCCACAGGCATGTCGCCAATCAACCCCATGCAACAAGCCAGCAACACACCCCGCGAAGCAACCACCCCCTGACCCCGCGCCACATCGCCCCACCTCGCCCCAAAAGCCGCGAGCCGTTCGCTGCAGGACCCTCTCGCCCCGGCCACCGGAGCCCCCCATCCATGGTTCAGCACAGGCGACGCCCATTCGATACAGTGCTCCAAGCACTCACAGCCAACCGCAGCATCAGTCAAAAGGAGACTCGACGTGTCAACCAAATCACCATCGCACGTCGAAGTCCGCATCCCCTTAAACAAACCCTTCATTGCAGGCGACGAACTCTCCTACATCCGCGAAGCCGTCGAGCGCGGCCAACTCGCGGGCGACGGCTACTTCACAACCCGCTGCAGTGAGCTCCTCGAAGCGCAAACCGAAGATTCAAAAATCTTGCTCACGCCTTCGTGCACCGCCGCCCTCGAGATGGCGGCCATGTTGTGCCGGCTCGGTCCGGGCGACGAAGTAATTCTGCCTTCTTTTACTTTCGTCTCCACCGCGAGTGCGATCGTGCGCGAGGGCGCGACGCCGGTCTTTGTTGACATCCGCGAAGACACGTTGAACATCGACGAAGCCTTGATCGAAGCCGCCATCACGCCCAACACAAAGGCCATTTTCCCCGTCCACTACGCCGGCGTTGCTTGCGAGATGGATACGATTTGCGAAATCGCGAAAGCAAGCGACTTGATGGTCGTCGAGGACGCCGCGCAGGCAGTCAACTCCCGTTACAAGGGGCGCAGCCTTGGCAGCATTGGCGCACTTGGCACCTTCAGCTTTCACGAGACCAAGAACTTCATCTGCGGCGAAGGCGGGGCACTTGTCGTCAATGACCCCTCGCTGATGAACCGCGCTGAGATCATTCGCGACAAGGGAACCGACCGACAGCAGTTCTTCCGCGGCGAGACCGACAAGTACACCTGGCAAGAACTCGGCTCTTCGTATGTTGCAAGCGAGCTATGCGCCGCTTTTCTGTACGCGCAACTTGAGAACATGGAAACCATCGTGCGCAAACGCGCCGACATTGCGAGCTACTACAACGATCAACTCAAGGCGCTCGCAGACCGGGGGCACGTCACCCTTCCCGTCGTCCCGCCCGAGTGTGAGACCAACGCCCACATCTATCACATTTTATTGCGCGACCAAGCAACTCGAAACGACTTGATGGCCCATCTTCGGCGCCAGGGCATCTTGGCCGTCTTTCACTATATCCCGCTTCACACGTCACCGATGGGTTTGAAGCTATCGGGCGGAAACCCCGCAAACCTGCCGCTTACAGACTCGCTGAGCGCGCGCATCTTGCGCTTGCCCTTCTACTGTCAACTCACCGCCGACGAACAGGCCGAAGTCGTGGGCTGCATTCACGAATTCTTTGCCGTGCGAGCCGCTTAGCGTGGACGAGCTGGGCGCACTTGCGATTGAAGAGCTGCCGTGGGACACCGAGCATTTCGGAGTTCGCGTGGGAGAGCTTCGCGTCGGTCGCGCAAGTGCGGACGAGGTTCGTGCCGTCCTCGAAGCCAGTGCCGCACAGTTCGAGCTGGTCTACGTACGCAACGCCAACACCAACGCGATGTCGCAAGACGTGCTTGAAACCTTCAACGGAGAACAAACCGATACCCGCGCGGTTTTCGAACGCAGCTCACTCCAGCTTCCAAAGGAAGGCAACCCGCCGCCCGCTGGCGAACTGCGGCGCGCCCAACCCGGCAGCAACTCAAGTGCCCTGCGCTCTCTCGCGCGACAGGTTGCCGAGCACTCGCGCTTCCAAAACGACACCCGCTTTCCCCCATCTTGGGTTTCCACCCTCTACGAGACGTGGCTTGCGAGGTCGATTGAGCGCGAGCATGCGGACGAAGTGCTCGTATGGTGGCTCGACGACGAACCCGTTGGTCTTTATACCATCAAGGTTGCTGGCGATTGCGGCACTCTTGATCTGTTCGCAGTAGACGAAGGCCAGCGCGGCAAGGGGATCGGGGCAGCGCTAATGCGGGCCGGACTTTTGTGGATGCAAGAGCGTGGGCTTTCGCGCGCGAGCGTAACGACCCAGCTCAGCAACCCCGTCTGTAAGCTTTATCGCGGTTTTGGCTACTCGCTTGCCGAAACCGAAGACATCTACCACCTTTGGCCCAACGCCGAGGAGCCCGCCCCGTGACAACTGCAAGCACGTCCTCATTGAGTGTGGTGATCCCGGTCTACCGCAGCGCCGAGAGCCTCGACGCGCTCGTCGCGCGCCTCGAACCTGCGCTCCGCGCTCTCGGGGTCGACTTTGAAGTCATCCTGGTAAACGACGGCAGCCCCGACGACAGCTGGCAAAAGATTGAAGTCCTCAGCACGTCGCGGCCGTGGCTCACCGGCATCAATCTCAATCGCAACTACGGCCAACACAACGCTCTGCTTTGCGGCATTCGGGCAGCGCGTCACCCGATCGTGGTCACCCTCGACGACGACCTGCAGAACCCGCCCGAAGAGATCCAAAAGCTCCTCGCGCACTTGGAAGACGATCTCGACGTGGTTTACGGAACACCCGCGAAGGAACAGCACGGACTGTTTCGGGATCTCGCCTCGCGCATCACCAAGGCCGTACTGCAATCTGCGATGGGGGCGGAGACGGCCAGTAAAATTTCAGCCTTCCGCGCTTTTCGCACAGACCTGCGAGACGCCTTCGGTCCGAACCACAGCCC
>JBLHOB010000128.1:0-7410 GCA_047619425.1 Myxococcota bacterium | reverse complement strand
AAAGCGCCGCAGTTTCGACAGCGGTCTCGTCAACATGTCGCATTGCAGTCGCCATTTCTTCCATGCTGGACGACGTGTCGTTGGCCGCATCAGCCAAACTGCCCGTTTCGTCGCCAATTGCGCGCACGCTCTTTACCGTCTGATCGACTGTGGCAGCGACCTCTTCGACGCGTTCACTCAACGACCCAGCGGTCCCGTTGAGCTGATCACCCGCAGCACCCAACTCGAGAATCGAGGTTGTCGACTCGGCCACCAGGTGTCGCAGCTCGTCGGAGGAACGCGCAATGTCAGACGCCTGGGACTCCACCGCGTCCATCGCTTCAACAACCTGCTTCACGTCGACACCCTGCGCTTCCGCGGTAGCGAGCAACTCGGTAGCGACCGTGGCAATGGTGCCCGAGGTCTTCTCGATCTCGTCGGCCGTCTCGGCGACATCCCCGACAGACTCGCGCAAAGCGCTCGCCATCGAGTCAAACGATCGCCCCAACGTGCCAAGCTCGTCTTCGGACTCGAGCACTCCGAGTCGACGCAAATCACCCGACGCCATGCGATCGGCGGCAAGCCCCAAGCTGCGCGTTGCGCCGCCGACGTCCTGCGCGACCAACCACCCCACGCCAAGTCCAAGCCCCAGGCACGCAATCGCAAGACCTGCGAACACCCCCAAAAAGCTCGTTTCGCCGGCCGCCATTACGGTCCGGGGGCTCGCGACGACAATGGCATACTTGCCACTCGGCGTGTTCTGCCACACGTAAAGGTTGTCCCCCTGCATCTCCTCGCCCACACCTGTTTGGCCGGTCGAATTTCTAATCGAACTCATTTCACTCTCGGACAGTATGTCGTCGCGCCCCCAAACGGACGTGCCCGAGCTACGGTCCAACGCGAGCACTGTTGCCTCAATAGCCAACGCGACCTCTGAGTAGTCGAGCTGAGCCAAACCCTCGGCGCCATAGTCTTCGAAGTCGTCGAGCGCGCGCTCGAGAATATGCTGTTGGAACGAATTGGTGAACCGCTCAACCGGGATGTCCGATCGCGTTTGCGCCACCAAACCAGTTAGAACGACGGGCACGAGGCTGCACACGGTGATCACCGCTTGAAGTTTTGTGACCAGCGAAACGGGCCGCGTCAATTCCGAGCGCTCCGCCGGGTTGCGGACAGTCAACGTTAACGTTGACCTCAATGTCAGCAACCAGCGCTTGAGCAATGCGCTTTTGACGATCGAAGCGAGCGCTCCACCGGAGAAGACGGTGATTTCCATCAGTAGAAATTGATAGAGCCCTAATTCTTCAAAGAACACCAACAAGCCGGCCACTGAGATCGAGGCCGGAACAACAAAGAGGGTAAACGACAGGCCCAAGACCCGGGTCGGCATGTTGATGATGGCCTCGAAGGCGTCCGCCTCAACGGTGCCGTCGACTTTGCGTTCGCGAAGCGCGTCGAGCCAGGTCACCACGGGCGCAGCCACTCGACGATAGACCCCGATGCACACGGGTGTGGCGCACAAGAACACGAAACTAACGATCGCGGCCAAGGTACTGACCTGCTCCGCGGGCATGCGCAGCAGCAGTACTAGATACGACAGAACAACCAATGCAGAGATCGATCCGCACATACTTACGATCAATAGAAACCGCGACCGAAATTCTCGGCCGGTAGGCAGCGTTTCGAGCTTCAAAACTATCCCCTCGTGCAGTACGAACCGAATCGTGCAGTGAACGGCGCAGTGCTGCCTGAGCAAAGCAGCAGGCGTTGTGCCCTTCCAAGGCAATCCCTATCGGCTGTCCGTGCGTAGCTTTCAATCACCAATACGCAGCGACCCCAGCGAACGCGACTGCGAACAAGACCAAAACGGCATTTGGTCACTGCTGCATTGAAGGGTTCTGCGAATAACGGATTTGTGAGGACAAACTGGGAACGGGTTGCGATAGGTTCTGGCGGGGCGCCACCAACGTACGGCGACCAACCCGAACGACTTGTGCCCGAAGTTTGCTGATCAAGGGTTGGTTCAGAAGGAAGGGGATAACGTGATAGACGACGGTACGGGGATCGAGAACCCGTTGGGTGACAACGGCGACGAAGCCATTGTTGAAAACATCGAAGAAGCTGCGACCGAAACTATGACCGAAACTGCGGCCCCAAACACTGGCATCGAAGTCATTGATGATGTCGACGATGACGATGATGACGGCATCGAAGAAGTGACCCGTGTCACGCGCTCGATGGACAGCCTGCGCGCGCGGCTCGCCGCAATCGAATCGGGCAAGGACGAAAAACCCGATTGGATCCATCTCCAATCAGCATGTCGCCTCGACGAACTGCGCCAAAAGGAACTCGAAGAGATCCTGACCCGCCTGCATCACTGCGTCTTGCGCGGCTTTAAGGCCAACAACGTCGACATCAAGAAACGCAAAGATCGGCGCAAGTACTGGACCACAGTTGCCCAGCACGGCTTTCACAACTTTTCAGATCTCGGCTGGATGAAGTGTTACGACTCTCCATTTGTCGAGAACTACGACTACATCTCGGCCTACTTGAAGGGCGGCATCGACGCCCTCGACCCCTACCTCGTCTATTCATCGGTGCTTGGCACTCATGACTACGGCGTCGAAGACTTCGTCACCACGAAGTTGTGCAAGGGCGTAGACACCATCATCGAACCGATGAGTGGCACTGCAGAGTTCTGCTACCAGGGCCACTTTCGCTATCCCGACTTTCGTTTCCTCATGCTCGACCTCGACGAAGACGCCAAACAGCACGTCGAGGCCAAGCCCTGGCTCGAGGGTACGGACAGGCAGTACGTCATCGCAGACGTCTTGGACGAAGAGATCTGGAAGCGCGCAAAGAGCTACACCGCCACCAAGAGTCTGAGCTACATCGGCAAACAGAGTCACCACCTGTTCGACGCCAAGCAGTTGTTCCGACTGCTTGAGGTCGCCACGCGCCACGTCGACTACTTCATGCTCGAAACACCCGCCATCGCGCTACCGACCGACATGGACTCGGTTGACGAAGTCACGCGACCCGAGATGGAAGACGCCGGCTTTGAAGCGGGGCTCATTGACGAAAACGACGGCGCGCCAAACCCCTTCACGAACCTGATGTCGTTTCGGCTCGAAGTCTCAAATGCGCGGCGCGAGCGCACGATCTTCAGCTACCACAACTGGACCGTATGGTCGCAGCCCACCCTGGTCGCGATGGCACGTATCCTCGACTTGAACGTCGCCTACTTCAACTCGGACTACGACGAGTTCATGAGCGTCGACAACACTGAAGAAGTGGAAGACAGTGATTGTCTGGACAACGTGACGTTCATGCTCTTCAGTCGGCACCCGATGGTCTAGCACCGGCATCGCAACACCGTTCAGTCGAGATGCGCCGTGCAGGCGAAGAGCGACACGTTATGGGGCGGCGAATGCTCGATGATGCTGACGGCGGTATTACCTGGATTTGGCAGCCCGTCCGTGCCCGCTGTCTCGACGATCAAGTGACGCGCGAAGAGCGCTCGATACATCAAGCCGTGGGTCACGACGGCGATGTGGCCTGCTCCTTCTTTCTCAGCCGCAAACGCGACGATGCGCTCCCACGCCAGATCTGCTCGCTCACAGAAGACTGCACCCGACTCCCCACCTGGTGGATTTGACGTTTCGTCAAACAAGTCGGGGCCGACATCGTCGTAACGCATGCCTCGCCACTCACCAAAATTGCGCTCTTGTAAAAGCGGCTCAAGCTGAAGGGGCGCCGCGGCGCCATTGGCAACCGCTTCGGCGGTCTGGTGGGCGCGAGTCAAATCGCTGCTCAACACCGTACCAATCCCAGCACTCGCTAGACGCACGCCGAGCTTACTCGCTTGCTCAAGCCCCAAGTCGTTTAGCGGTACGTCGGGTTGTTGCAAACGCCGGTCGGCGTTGCCGGCCGTTTGGCCGTGTCGAATGAGATAGATAGACATGACGCCGGAGCCTAGCAGTCAGACCCCGGCACATCACGAAGGCCCCGGGCTATGCCGCTAGCGCTATGCTCAAAAGCTTCGGTTCAATCATCATATAGATCTGCATCGGCAGGACATGGTCACCGGCTGCGACCAACATTCCGATCGCGACGACCGCGGTGTCGGAAGGAGCGTGGGTGCCGTTGAGGAGCATGGGCACCGAGTCTTCGCGAAGCTCGCTAGCGCTCGCGCGCATTTCCAATCCCATCCCCGTGCCAATCTCTTTGACGATGCTCGTTTGTATCGACGCGCCTAGAGCGACGAACGACGCAAGCAAATCGGGACTGCCGGGCTTGGCCTTCACCCAGCTGAGGGCATCTTCCGGATCCATCGCGAGAAGCACCGTTCCACAAAGCCCACCTTCAAAACGGCTCGCAACACCTGCGACGCACTCGCCTTCAAAACATGGAACGCGTTCGGACAAGTCGGCCAGCGTTACACAGCGAATGTCACGTATCTCGAGACCCGAATCTTCGGCGTGTACTTCGCGAAGAGAGAGTTCGCAGACTTCCGCGCCGCGCTGTGCCCAGCGGGCGATCGAATTCAGTTGGTCTTCGTTAAGCATGGAGGGGGGGACTCCGCTCATTTTATGGATGAGTTTCAATTAGGGATTGGTCAGTGTCTGTTGGGATCTCTGCCTGCCTTGGCACCTCGTCAGACCGAAGTGTTCTCCGGTCTGCGCGCTCAGGCAATGGTTCTATCGACGGATTACAGAAAAAGCGAAGGGTTTTCACCTCGAACTAGATTGATTTGACCCAAAAAATTTCGGCCAATGGGCCCCTGAGCAAAAAGTTGCGCATTGCCGAAGGACCGTTGCGCAGGTTTAGCCAGCCCGGTGGCCGTCCCACTGCCTATCCAAGACCCAGTCGTTTTGAGATGATCACCTTCATGATCTCGTTGGTCCCGGCGTAAATCGACTGCACCGCGGCGTCGCGATAGTCACCCGCGATCGGATATTCCTCCATGAAGCCGTAGCCTCCGAACAACTGCAGACACTCGGCGGCCACCTTCTTTTGCAGGTCACTCACCGAGTATTTTGCCATGCTGACTTCAGAGACAACATCGTCACCTCGTACGTGTGCGACCAGAAGCTTGTCCACGAACGCCTGTCCCATTTCGATCTGGGTCGCCATCTCCGCCATCTTGAACTGGGTGTTCTGAAACGTGCCAATCGGCTGTCCGAATGCGCGACGCTCTTTGACGTAGGCCAGTGTGTCGTCGAAGCTTCGGCGGCACGAGGCAATACTTCCGACTGCGATGCTCAGCCTTTCTTGCTGCAGCTTCTGCATCAACATCTTGAAGCCCTGCCCCTCTTTGCCGAGCAAGTTGCCCACCGGTACGCGGCAATCGTTAAAGAACAACTCACTTGTGTCCTGGCCTTTCAGACCGATTTTTGTGAGATTGCGGCCCCGTTCAAATCCCGGCGTGTCGCCGTCGACCAACAAGAGACTGATGCCCTTGTGCGGCGGACTGGCGTCGGGGTCGGTCTTCACAACGACGATCACCATATCTGCGAGCTGACCATTTGAAATGAACGTCTTGGCACCGTTCACCACGTAATGGTCGCCGTCGCGAATCGCTTTGGTCTGTACGTTGGCGAGATCCGAGCCCGTGCCTGGTTCCGTCATGGCGATCGCGAGAATGGTGTCGCCGGCAATCGCCCCCGTCAGGTACTTCTGCTTTTGTTCCTGGGTACCGAAGGTGATGAGGTAGGGCATGATGATGTCGCAGTGCAGGCTGAGCATCAGGCCGTGCGCACGCGCGTAGGCCATCTCTTCCATCAAGACTGCGTCGTAGATGAAGTCGCCGCCCGAACCACCAAACTCTTCCGGCGCCGTAGCACCGAGATAACCCTCATCGCCGAGACGCTTCCACGTTGCGCGGTCACTCGAACCAGCTTTGTTCCAGCCCTCGATCTTGGGCTCGATCTCGTTGGCGATAAACCGCTTGAACTGCTCACGCAGCATTTCATGCTCGTCGGTGAAGATATCTCTGCGCATCGGGGTCTCGCCTTTCATTCGTTTTTCGTTCTAGCCTGGGTTGCGCAATAGCGCCTGTGCGGCCTTCGCTCCGTCGATTGCGGCACTCAAGATCCCGCCCGCATATCCAGCACCCTCGCCGATTGGGTATAGGTTTGCCAGGCCGCGGGCCCGAAACGATTCGTTGTCCCGGGCAATGCGCAACGGCGCAGAACAGCGCGTTTCAACCCCGACCAATACGCCCTCTCCGCTTGCGAAACCGGGGATCTGCCGATCAAAAGCGGCGATCGCCCGTCGCAGTCCATCGCGCACCGAGTCGGGCAGCAGCTGGTCGATCCGCCCGGGCACCACGCCAAATTTGTAACTGGTCGCCATCGCCGAGTCGCTTTCGCGCCCGGCCAAAAAGTCGCTCGCTCGCTGAGCCGGAGCGCGATAGTCGCCACCGCCGGCTTCGAAGAATTTTGCTTCCAGCGCGCGCTGATAGTCGACACCGGCGAAGGGACCGGGACCAAACTCGTTCGGCCCTACCGAAGTGACGATGGCGGCATTTGCCCACGGCGATGAATGACGTGAGTTACTCATGCCGTTGGTGCAAAGAAAGCCGGGCGTGTTCACACTCGCGACGATCTGTCCGCCGGGACACATGCAAAAGGAATAGCCCCCCTGCGCCTTTCCCTGCGCGCGACACACGAGGCCGTAAGAGGCGGCCCCGAGGCGCGCGGCTTCCGGCCCCTCGCCGAAGCGACCGGCATCGATCAATGATTGCGGGTGCTCGATCCGCACCCCCAACTGGGAAGACCGGGCTTCGATCTCGACGCCTTCTTCATGCAGCGCGAGCCAGGTGTCCCGGGCGCTGTGGCCAACTGCGAGGAAGGCCGCGTCGCAAGGCATCTCGCCTTGGCTCGTCGCTAGGCCCGACACGCGGCGCTGGCTACCCGCGCCGGTATACAAAAAACCGTCGAGCCGCGTATGCCAGTGAAACTGCACTCCGGCTGCTTCGAGCCTCGCGCGCAGTGCCGGCAAGATGGTGTGCAATTTATCCGTACCAATATGAGCTCGCGAGTCGTAGACGACCTCTTTCGGCGCACCGCAAGCCACAAGCGTTTCGAGAATGGGTTGTGACAGAGGGTGATCCACTCGCGTGTACAACTTGCCATCGGAGTAGGTGCCCGCCCCGCCTTCACCAAAGAGCAGATTGCTCTCGGTGTCGGGTTCGCGGGAGTTCAGGAATTTCGCGAGCGCACGACCGCGTTCGCGAATGGGGCCACCGCGCTCGATCAAGTCGACCTTGCAGCCGCTTTCCGCCAAGGCCAAGGCTGCAAACAAGCCCGCGGGCCCGGCACCAACAACGACAACGCGTTCGCATAGGCTGGGAATTTCGCTCTTCGCGAGAGCAAGCTGTTCGGCCGGTGCAAGCGGCTTGAGACGCCCGGTCCGAAGTGCTTGATG
>JBLHOB010000127.1:0-7469 GCA_047619425.1 Myxococcota bacterium | reverse complement strand
CCGCCTCTGTACTATTTACCCTTGAGCTCGACTTCGGTTGCGAAGTCGACCGACGAGGCGTCACCGTCTTCTTCGTCCCTAATCGAAACAAATTCCCCCACTTCGAGAGCCGCATAGAACGCAGCCCGGGAAACGGAGACGTCTTCAAGTCGATACTCGGTGTCCGCCAGTGTGGAGAACGTCACGCCCAGCACCTCAAGCGTGCCGGCGACGCTGTCGAACGAATCGACCGGACCTTCAATTTTCACGTCGTCCACCTCGTTGCGCTCGATCTGCGTCGCCGTGACGACGCCATCGGTAACAAACGCTGCCTCGACTTCAAGGAATTGGCCTTCATCGATGTCGGCGAGGCTGAAGGGCTCGAGATCGCCGAAGGAGTCTTCAATCTGGGTGGCCGATGTCACCCTCACCTCAATACCGAGTAGGAAGAGGCGATTTTCCCCGGGTTGGACGTCTGCCCGCAAGGCAACCGCGGCGGAAATCTCGATTTCGCGTCCCTCGAATTCAACCTCTTCGGCAATCAAGGTGCCGTCGACAAGATTGCCCTCGACCTCGACGCGAACCCCATCTTCGAGCATTGCCGAGCTACCGTGCTCAAACTCCGCACTACTCGCATCGACCCATATGCCCCCTACCACGAAGTCGCTGACCGATACGAAGTTGCTGACAAAGCCCGTTGTCGAAAATTCGTCGTAATCGTCGTCATCAAAGTCGTCATCGGCTTCGATTTCGTCGGCAGCAATCTCATCGGCAGACATGAGCACGCCTCCGACTTCCACTTCGAGCCCGTTTTCAATGCCGCCTTCGGGCAGGTCGTCGAGCTCGGTATCGTCGTCAAACGTGATCGTCACAGTACCGATCATGAAGCTCGACCCGCCGTCATAGCCCGTGATCACGCCCCTCACTTCGACTTCGGTTTCGCCGAGATCCACCTCACCTTCGCGCTCAATGTGGGTTGCGCGAATAATGCCTGCGGCATCGATCAAACCGCTCACTTCAATTACATCGCCGACTTCAATCGAGTCGAAGTTGAAGCTTGAATTGTCGCCATCATCGAAGTGCGTGACCCCAGCCTCGATCCAAATGCGTCGCCCAAAAACTGTGAGCTCTTTGATTTGACCATTCGAATCTGCAACGGGCGTGATGTCGGCAACTGGGCCTTCGAGTTCGTCGTCGAAGAATACTTTCGTGGCCTCGCCGGTCTTGCTGGCGCGGTCAATCTCGCCTTCGACCCGTACCACCATCCCGAGCCGCAGGTTCGCCTCGGCGCCGGGTTCGCCGTCAAACTGGATCAGCGACTCGTCGATCTCCCACTCAATGCCGTTCACGAAGATGCTGCCAAACGCATCAATCGGCCCATTTGAAATGCCGCTGCCACCAATGCCGCCCTCGGCGAGTTCGTCGCCGCTACCGCCACCGATTTGGCCACAGGCCAAGAGCCACAGAAAGCACACAAGAGTAATTTGCTTGAATTGCATCTTCGTCTCCCGACCTAGGATTGGGGTTCGGGGTTTTCACCCGAGAGTTCGTCCAGGCCTTCAGCTTGAACTCGTTCGTCTTGGATCTCTTCGTAGTAGTAGATGCCTACCGAAGCCGTGGCTCGCCCAGTGCCCTCGACCAAACTCGTGCTGTCGCGATCAAAGCCCGACATTTGGACATCGAGTTTTTCGAGCAGCGACTGGGAGGCATCCGCTGCACTCTCGCGCAGGGTTTTCAGGCATTCGACCGGCAGATTGTCGTAGAGCACTTTGCGTTGAAATCGCGCTGCGCTGCGTTCGCTGCTGATGTTGTGGTCAATCGTCGAGAGCAACTCGGCGACATCGGCGCCGAGGATCGCGAGTTTTTCCTCTTCGCCCTTCGCCGGCACGTACGCGCGTTCGATAAGCCGAAAGTTGCCGTTCTTTAGTTGCTCAACGGCACCGACGCGCAGCAACTCGTCGAGCACGCTGCGCGGAGGCATGTCGCCGCTGTGCTTGGCCACCAACGCAACGAAGCTTGGACCATCTGTCCCCTCAGGCCGCGAAAAGGGAAGGGACGCCGGGCCGCCTCGAGCATCGGCATATTGGCTATCACGCACCCAGCCCGTGATGACCCGAGCGGCGCGGTTGTACTTGTCGATCGCAGGCTCGACCGCAAAAGCCGGCTTCTTCCATAGTCGACTCACCTCTTTGCGCGTCAGTCCGGTCAGCACCGCGGTGCGCGAGATGGACGGCTTGCGGCGTGCGACACTGAATTCGCTGCGACCGACTTCAACATACACACGTTTTGCCTGCTCGATAAAGACACCGCAGGGCACGCCTGCGCGGAGTAAAATTCGCACGAGAGGACGCAAAATATTGCGTGTCGCCTTGCCGAGAGCGCTGTGTAGTTGCTGATCCATTATTTGGGAATTTAATCCCAAATAACTTTTTCGTCAAGTAGATCTCGAAAAACAGCCCAATCTAACGGTAGGCTCCCTTCAGATTCTATTCGGGAGATCTCAAGTGATTTTGCAAAAAACCAAACGGATTTGGCAGGTTGCAGTCGTCGTCGCAGCCCTAACCTCAGTCGCGTCACTGTCCCACGCTAAAGGCCCGGGATGCCAGGCCGACGCCACGAGCCTGTGCTCAGATGCCGGCGACCGCAGTGAGCGGATCGAGTGCCTGATCGCGAACAAGGACAAAGTCAGCGACACCTGTCGCGAGAAGATCGAATCGGGAACCTTGAAGCCCTCGAAGCGAAGTGGCGCCGCGCGACTCGGGCCCGCCTGCTCCGAAAGCATCAAACAGTCTTGCCCTGACCTTGGACCGGACGCATCGCGCAAAGAGATCGTCAACTGCCTGTCGACGCATACCGAAGAACTCGCACCCAAATGCGCAAAACGAATTGGCGTCAAAAAAACACGCAAGCACACAAGCAAAAAGTCGGATGACGCGTGCGCTGATGATGTCGCGCTTCTGTGTCATGACCTCGGCGCGGACCCGCCGCGACACGAAAAGATAATGTGCTTGAAGAGCAACCGGGGCGATCTATCCCGCAAATGCAAGGCGACTCTCTACATGGGCAAGCCGAGCGGCGGCGAAACGGTGAGGATCGTGCCTTGAGCCCAGCCCCCAGCGGCATGCTCGGCCCCGACGGCCATTGGAGCAATTTTTCGGGCCGGGTTCACGGCTACCCTTCACGGGTTGCCCAACCCAGGAACGAAGCCGAGATCCAAACGCTGGTTAGAGAAAACCGCGATGGACTGCGCATCGTTGGAACCGGCCACTCGTGTACGCCACTATGTGTAACCGATGGCCTTTTGATCAATCTCGATCATCACGCTGGCATCGTTGCAGTCGACCGCGAGGTTAACACCGCGAGAATTCGCAGTGGCAGCAAGATCCACGACTTGGGCGCGCCGCTTCTGCGCACCGGCCTAGCCACGATTAACCAGGGCGACATCGACGTTCAAAGTCTTGCGGGCGCGATTTCAACGGGAACCCATGGCACGGGCAGAAGCCTCGGAAGCATGTCCACCGCGGTGCGCAGCCTGCGACTCGTCCTTGCCAGCGGAGAAATTCTCGAATGCTCGGAAGTGTGCGAACCCGAGATCTTTCGTGCCGCACGGGTCTCTCTCGGTGCGTTTGGCGTTATCAGCGAAGTTGAACTGCAGCTGATCCCCGCATACAACCTGCACCAGCGCGAGTGGAAAGAAGACGCCGCGGCAGCCAAGAACTTCCTCGCCGAAAGCAAGAAGCACCGACACCTCGAATCTTTTTGGTCTCCGGCAAAAGATGTCTTGTACATGAAGTCATTGGATGTGACCAAAGCCGAGCCCGACCCCATGCCCGACAAAGCGCGGGAATGCATTGGCAGTAGCTTTGAGATTTTCCCGTCAATTCGCGAAGACAAGTTCAACGAACTCGAATTCTCGGTACCCGCGGAACGAGGTATCGAGTGTTTCTACGAAATCCGCGAAATGATGCAAAAGCGGCACCCGGCGGTCGTCTGGCCGGTTGAAGTTCGCACCCTTGCTGCCGACGACATCGACCTGAGCCCCGCCAACGGACGAGAGACCGTGACGATCTCCGTACATCAGGGTGCGGGTCTTCCCTCCGACCAGCTCTTTGCCGACGCTCAGTCCGTCTTCGCCAACTACCAAGGCCGGCCACATTGGGGAAAGTTTCACACCCTCGAGGCCCGGGAACTTCGAGAGCTTTACCCGGCTTGGGAAGACTTCTTGAAGATACGATCGTCCCTCGATCCCAAGCACAAGTTTGCAAACGTCTATTTGCGGGCCCTGCTGGGGTTGTAGAGCTTCGCAGCGAAGCGATTGGAATCTCGTGCGTCTGCTGCCCGAGCGCCCGAGCCAGGCCCAACGGGGTTGACGGCAATCGGGAAAAGTTCGTCGGTCAGAGAAACTGCAATGCGGCAACGAGAGTTCGACGTGTTGGCCTTCTCCGCTTCGCTTGCACCGCTACCGCGAGCTACTTAACCGGGCAGAGCAGCCGATTCAGATGCAGCATGATGCCCTCGGCGACCGTGGCTCCATCGCTGTCTGCGACTTCAACAACTCGCGTCACCTCGACCTGCATAATGGCCTGCACGATGGACGCGACCGCGTAGGGGTCTCCTTCGTGAAAGGTGCCCTCTTCCATTCCCGCCGACAAAATGCCGCTGATATTGTCGAGTCCCTGCTGCCAATACTCCGCGGCAAACTCGTCGTCGGGGCGGATGCCCCAGTCGACTCGAGTCCTCAGCCTAAACCGCAACCAGTCGCGGTGACTCAGCATAAAGTCCATGTGGCTGCGGACGGTCAACACCAGCTTTTCCATCGGGGTGTGGCCCATCGCTGCGGCAACCAACACACCTTCGATAAACGCCTTGCCGCGAACCTTTTGGATCTCTTCGTAAATTTCTTGTTTGCCCGAATAGGAGGCGTAAAGCGTTTTGAGCGAGACGCCTGCTTCGTTGGCGATGTCTTGCATCGTCGTCGCGTCAAAGCCATGGCGACCGAACACACACTCGGCCGACTCAAAAACCAATTCGCGATACATCCGTGCCCGCGCGTCGCCGCGCCTGGACGGTTTGTCCTCGTTTTTGCCTTCGGCTCCGGACTTCGCGCGGGACTTTGTATCTAACTTGGCCAAGTCGGCTCCTCGGGGTTCTGTTGTACTGATTGGTCGTGCTGAGGGTAACCCAGATGGATATATGTGAATATCAACTCTTGCATTTTATATATAGGTGGATATCCTATTTGAGAATTCAAATTTCCCTGTGGACTCCATCAAGTTCTCACTCGAACAGAATCGTGAGACGGCAGAGACCCGAAAAGGAGCCTCTCCATGAGCCAAATGACTCCCCTCGACGGAATTTTCCTTTCCATCGAAACCCCGGAAACCCCTGCAACGATTGGAGGTTTGGCGATTCTCGACACCTCCAACGTCGGCGGCCCTGGCAAGCTCGGCCAGTTTGACTTCAATCACTTTCGCGACTTTATCGCCGAGCGCATTGCACTCTGCCCGCGCTTTGCGTGGCGTGTTCGCAAAGTGCCCTTCGGCATGGACCTACCCTACTGGGTCGAAGACGAAGCCCTCGACTTCAACGAACACGTACGACGCGCCGCATTGCCGGCACCCGGCGGGCGCGAAGAACTCGCCGCCCTAGCCGGCCATTTGTTCGCCATCCCCTTCGATCGCACACGCCCGCTTTGGGAAATGTATTTGATCGAAGGCCTGCACGGCGGTCGCGTCGCATTCATGTGGAAGGTTCACCACTGCTTGATGGACGGCGTCTCCGGCGCGGGACTGATGGAAATTCTCTTTGATTTCACCCCCGAGCCCGCAAGCCGCCCGATCATCCCCACCGGTGATGAAGCCATAAAAGCACAAGTCGCTTCTCCGCTGGCACCGACCTGGGATCAAATGCTCAGTCGCACCCTGCGCAATTCAACGACTCGCAACTACAAGCTCGCGGAGAACCTTTTCAAGGTTGCGTCAAAGGCCATCTCGAACCGTTACATCGCAACGAACGAGCAGCCCGAAGCGGAGGGAAGCCAAGCGAAGAGCGTCGCCATCCCGCATGTGTGTTTCAACGGCGCAGTGAGTTCTCGCCGCGCCGTTGCGTGGTCGAGCCTTCCCATCGCTCAGCTCAAGGCTGTAAAGGATCAACTCGGCGTCACGATGAACGACGTGATCCTGGGCCTGACGGGCGGCGCGGTACGCAACTACCTCATCGCTCACGACGACCTGCCCGAGACGGCTCTTACCGCGATTGTCCCGGTGTCGACGCGCAAGGCCGATGATACAACCGTAGGCAACCAGGTGCGCGACATGGGCGTCGACTGGGCCACGGACGTGGCCGACCCGATCGAACGAATCTTGAAGATTCACCACAGCACGATGAGCGCCAAGAACGAGGTTGCTTCGGGCGATGGCGTCAATCTCATCGAAGGACTGGCCGAGTCGCTGCCTCCGGCGGTGACGAGCCTCATCACGCGAGCCGGTGCGAGTTTTCCGCACAGCGTTCCACTCACTGGCAACGCCGTTGTGAGCAACGTGCGCATGCCCTCGATACCGCTCTACATCGCCGGTGCACGCATCGAGTCCGCGATACCCATGTCTGTGCTTGCCCCGACTCAGGGGTTGAACATCACCGCAATCAGCTACTGCGATGAAATCTACTTTGGGATTACCGCCGACCCCCGGCTGGTCTCCGATCCCTGGATGCTGGCGGAGGGCACGACAAAGTCGATGCTCGACCTCCAGTCCGCGATGGAAGAGTGGTCGTCGCAAGTAGGCTGATGCGAAGCAAGGCAACCTGAAATGCGGTGGGCGATTGAGCTTTGCTCCCTCGCCGCCGCCTAGCGAGTTGCATAGGCCCGGAGTGCAATGCTCCGGGCCTGCTTTGTTTTACGGCCCGATAGCCTGATCGCGATTGCAACGGCTACGCAGATCGCCTCGGAAAACCCAGTTCGTCTAAGCGTTCGGCCAAATCGTCTCCCGCTCTCGACACCCGCACGCTTTGATCAATCGCGCGCACGGTGCCGTCGACGTCGATATAAAACGTCCAACGCTTGGCGTACAACCCGGCCACACCGAGCACGCCGTAGGCTTTTGCGACCTCCTTGGTGGAGTCGCTGAGAATCGGGAAGTTGCAATCAATCGATTTTGCAAACGCGTCGTTTTTCTCCGCATAGTCGAGGCTCACCATGAAGTAGGCGACGTCAAACTCGGAGATCTGTTCTTCGCTGTCACGCAGCGATTTGGCTTGGCTCGTTCAGCCGGGGGTGAAAGCGCGCGGAAACCACGCCAGCACGACCCCCTGTTTGCCTTTGTATTTTTCGAGACTGTGCGTTGCACCGTCGGAACCGTGCAACGAAAAGTTGGGCGCGGCGTCTCCAACCGACAGGGTCGCGGTGCCCCCGCCAAATAGCGCTGAAGTCAGGACAAGTGACGAAAGGGAGTCGTTGGTCATGGTTCTCCTAGGTTGTCTAGCGAGCGCTGGGT
>JBLHOB010000126.1:0-7494 GCA_047619425.1 Myxococcota bacterium | reverse complement strand
TCTTCGGCCGCTTCGCCTTTCAATGACTGTTGCGTCTCGGCGATCGTTACTTCGCGCTCGAGGTGATCTTCAAGCAATCGCAGACGGACGCCCGGGTCGGGCTCGGCGAGCAGCTCCATGCGCTGTTTGGGGGAGAGGGGCAAGTTGGAGGCGACAAGGTCGGCGAGCAGTCCCGCAGTCGGGACGCCGGCGAGAAACACCTTCCACTCGTCGGGCAGGTCGTCGCGCAGCTCGATCACCCGTTGGGCCAGCATCACAACGCGACGCCAGACGCCTTCGTCGGCATTGCCTTCCATCGGAAGGTCTTTCATGGGAGTCACGGTTACGAGCACCTGGGGTTCGGTTGAAATCTGGCGGCCCATGCGGGCGCGAGTTACGCCGGCCACTAGGGCCTGCTTGCCTTCGCCTCGAGCGTCAATAATGCGGAGCACTCGGACGATTGTGGCGATCGGATAGAGCTCGTCGGGGCCCGGGTCCTGGGCATCGGGATCCTGCTGGCTAGCGAGTAGCAAATATCCGTCGTGGCCCGCATGCGAGAGGGCGGCGAGGGACTTGCGGCGTCCAATCGCCAGTGGAACCGTTACTCCGGGATAAACAACGACATCGCGCACCGGAATCAGCGGGAGCACCGAAGGCACGTCGAAGACCTCATCTCCAGGTCCGGTAATCCGGTACGATGTGGGCTGCGCCCCATCATTCTGATCGTCACTACGCCCGGAATCGTTGTCTTCGCTCACAAATGTCTCCCTTAGGGGGTCAACCCTATGCACCCCGCCCACAAGGTCAAGTCCCACTCCCAACTGAGCCCAAATCTCACCCCCAATCCCCATAAATCGCCGTAGGTACGCGTTTCGGCCTCCAGCACTGGCGGATGCGCGAAAGCGATCGCGAGGCGCAGGGCCGTTGAAGGGACGGCGGAAGCAATGAATTCGTCCCCAAGAGCGCCCTGAGTCACCAACGAGGCGTCCCCGCTCAGATCGGAGCAAGCCGCGCGGTTGAGCCCGCAAAGCGGGTGCACGGCGGAGAGTCAGAGACTCAATCCCAAAGTCGAGGCATCCCCTCGATGCTGCAATCAACTGCAAGCAGACAAGCCAGCAACTGCGCTTCGCCAGCGATAGTCAAGGAAAGCAGTGAATCGCGTGCGATTGACTTCGATCAATGGTGCCCGGGACTGGAGTCGAACCAGCACGTCCTTGCGAACACTAGAACCTGAATCTATCTGTTTTTGGCAAGTTTGTGTGGCAAGTCAACCAGTCCCGTTCGGTAAAATGACATAGTGACGAAACCAGACTAATGACCAAGGAGTATTGACGAAGTGATCGAACATAGGAGAGAGAAAATAATGACTGAGGCATATGGTCGAGTAGTTCTTCTGAACGGGGGAGTTGACTCGGCCTATTTAGTTTGTGCGCCGAGCCGTCATCGCTCGGCGGTCCGGTTCGGGGCTGATCCTTCAATGATGTGGGTTCTTCGTGGCACCGATACCCGGTCATCTTCAGGAAATGTGGCTTATCATTCCTATTCTCGGCATGCACTTCTGGATTCGTCCCATACGGCCGGCTTCGTCTGGCAGCACGAGTCTCGACTGATGCCGTCGCGTCGTGTGCCTGTGGGAGAGTTGAGATAGAGATTCTAGATGCCTAGCAGGACTCCGGTGATTGCTAACAGTGTTCGTGGTTCACTTTCTGTACTAGTGAGACGAATGAATGAAGGGAAGGCAGAGATGAATAGTCAATCTGGCGAAATGCGTGGTGAATCATACCGGTTCATGAGGAGACTCAGGGATTTTTCCATTCTATTAGTGCTTGCATCTGCACCATCGGCTGCGAGTGCGCAGTTGACGTTTATAGAATGGACATCTACGGCCGATGGTTCTGGCGGTGGAATTACTGCGACGGTGAACTCTACAGTGACATTAGGTTCAATTGGTTTCCAGTTCGTGTCCGCGACTGATCCGGTCTTCGTCGCAAACTACGAGTCCAGCTATTCGGTACTAACGTTCAAGGCATCTACAGGTGGTCCAGGTGATATCACGTCAGCGATAACTTTTTCGACCCCTCTTCCTGTTGGAGCACGTCTGATCGCCTCCGACGTGGACTATAATGGTGAAACACTTACGTTGACGACGGGGGGTGTAGGTCTCGCGCTCTTCGAACAGTTGGAGACCATGTCTGGCGAATCATCAACGTTTCCAAGCTACGACAATATGACTGGCGAACTTGTTGGCACTGGTGCTGTCGGAAACAACAACCCAAACAACAGCGAGGCGACTGTTTTTGATGTTTCGGGCCTTTCGGCAATTCAGGTGAGTTACGACAATGGCATTAACAATACAGGAGTCGCCGTGGGAATATTGTTCCCTCCTCCCCCGCCTGTACCTGCGTTTAGTTCTCCTTTGGTCGTGATTTTTCTGTTCGGGTTGCTCGGGCTATTCGGCGCATATCAAATTCGGCACTATTCAAGTCACCATTGAGCGTCCCTAATTGGCCAATTGCGCCACGGAACGCCACAGTTGATACTGATGCGGCTATCGGGATCGAAAGCGATTCCAGAATGCCCTGGGAATAGGGATTTCTCTGCCTATCCGGTTCGCTCCGCTTGTGACCGTCGCTGCTGCGTCTCAGGACATTCTGGAGCGGGGCCGTTGCAATAGCAACGCCCCCGAACTGATCTCCCCGGTACATCTGCCGCAACGAGCAGCTCGGTTTCCCCTCATTCGTTTCTCACGAGCTGTCTTGCGGTCGTCGCAAAGTTTATTGGAGACTTCATCGCCGATGCCGAAGAAGACCTCGTCGGTAGTCTGTCTCTGAAATGCCCGGTTCGGGGCTGATCGTCCAACGATGTGGGTTCTTCGTGGCACCGATACCCGGACATCTTCAGGAAATGGGGCTTGTCATTTCTATTCTCATTGAAGGAGGTCCACCTTGAAATCCAAGTTGTCCAGCCCACTCGGTCAGATTTATAGGAACCCCACCATGACACCCAATAATCTTGAAACGCCCAGCAAGCTCAACAAGACCCAGCTAGATAACCTTTCGAGAGTCTATAAAGCAGTCGAGTTGCTCGACGCGCTGGACCCTCACATCACGGTTATCCAGATGCACATACTTTTGATCGTGGGGAAATCCCCAGATATCACGATCACAGAGGTGGCCGACATATTGGGCCGTACACTGGGGGCAGTCTCAAGGAACATTGGGATCCTCACAACGCGAGGTGATCGGGACCGAGTTGGTCTTGGTCTGATCGAGCGGAGGGAGGATTATCACGATCGGAGGGTGCGCCTGGTTCGGCTCTCTCCGAAAGGAAATCGCCTCATGGCGCGTATTGTTAATTGACGAACCCGGACAACACCCGGACTCGAGCCGGACTTGTGAGTCCGGGTGGTGAGTCCGGGTGCTGTTCAAGAGGAGGATGAAGAAAGACTCGTAACCTGTTGATTTATAAATGGTGCCCGGGACTGGAGTCGAACCAGCACGTCCTTGCGAACACTAGAACCTGAATCTAGCGCGTCTACCAATTCCGCCACCCGGGCAACGGCGAGCGAGGCTAGGATCCCAGCACGGCTGCGTCAATGTACGTGCGACAATCAAACGCGGACGCTTACCTTTTATTGCGCAAAAAAAGCGCGGAGAATCAATGGCTACCGAGTCGATCGGACGAGGTCCGATGCTGGATCTGTTTCACAGTTCACGAGAGGCGGTATTTTCGCTGAAGGTGATCATGGCTCGTATGAGCCGTGCAGGGCGTCCCAGCAAGGGCGCTCGCAAGGAGGCTCTGTCCCAACTTCGCAAACTCACTCGCGACGGATCGGTTGAGCAGGTGGTCGGGGGCTATCGCCTGGCACGACGCGATGGCCTGCGAGAAGGTGTTGTCGAGACGACTTCCAGCGAGCTTGTCGGCACGGTCGTCGATGCCGCCCGGCAGACGTGGGAGGTTCAATCCGCGTTGCCGATCAAAGCCGGCCAAAAAGTTTTATTTGCACCCGGGGCCGACGCCAACGCACCGGCCGCGGTTGTAGATCCAATCGCGCCTGCCGTCCAAGAGTGGGTGGGCGTATTGCAGTCAAAGCGACGCGATCCCATCGTGGTCTCGTACAACAGTCGCGCGCGCTTCAAGATTGCGATTGGTCCTCGAGGGCTCGGTGGTGCCGTCGACGGAGAGATCGTCTTGGTAAGGCCTGTGTCTGCGAGCAAGCAAGACGGTGGCGGCGAAAAGGGAAAGGTGGTGGAGCGCTTGGGGCGCCCCGGCGACGCCGAAGCCGACTTTCGTGCGATCGCGTGGAACCACAAGCTGCGCATTGGCTTTGAGCCCGATACCACCGCAGAGGCGGATGCGATACCCGACGCGCTTGATCCGGTGGAAATTGCTCGTCGTCTCGACCTGCGCGCAAAGCCTTTTCTCACGATTGATCCAGCCGACGCTCGAGACCACGACGACGCGCTTTACGTCGAGGAAGCCGGGGAAGGTTTTCGGTTGTTCGTCGCGATTGCCGACGTCGCTCACTACGTGCGTCCGGGCTCGCACCTAGACCGTGAAGCGCTGCTTCGTGGCAACAGTGTTTATTTCCCGGGTCGCGTGATCCCGATGTTGCCCGAGCGTATTTCGGGGGACCTGTGTTCGTTGCGCGAGGGACGCGACCGTTTTGTGATGATTGCGGAGATGAAGATCGGCAAGGACGGGAATGTGCTGCGCTCGAGCTACTACGAGGCTGTGATTCGCTCGCATGCTGGACTCTCGTATGAGCAAGCTGCTGCGGTGATGGGGGAAGGCGGCACGGTCGATCGGCCGATCGCTCCCGAGGTCAAGAGTCAGGTTGTTTTGTTGGGGCGTCTCGAAACGGTGCTCGGTAAGCGCCGTTTTGAAAACGGCTCGATCGACTTCGATTTGTCGGAGAGCCAGATTGAGATGGATGACGAGGGCAGGCCCGCTCGCATCGTCGCCCGCACGCGCACTCGTGCACATCGCGCCGTAGAAGAGGCCATGCTGCTCGCGAATCAGTCCGTCTCGGACCGCCTGCACAAAAGCGGCATTGGGGCCGTCTATCGCATCCACGAAGAACCCGAGTCGAGCAAGCTCGAAATGTTGGAAGAGCAGTTGGGCAAATTCGGATTGCTCGACAAGAAGTCCCAAGGCCGTCTTCGTTCGAAAACGATCCACGACGCTCTGCGTCGAGCGGCTGGCCGGCCCGAAGCCCCGCTTCTAAACATGAGCGCAGTCAGGACGATGAAGCAGGCGCGCTACATGGAAGAAAACCGTGGGCACTACGCTCTTGGCTTTGATTCGTATTTGCACTTCACGTCGCCGATCCGGCGCTATGCCGATCTTCAGGTCCACCGAGCATTGAAGCATTGGCTCGAAGGCGGGCAGGGGGATTCCATTGCGCCTTCTCCGCCCGAATTGGCGGCTGTCGCAAGACGTGTCTCGTTTCGAGAGCGCGTCGCGGTCGATGCCGAACGCGACATTGTCGATCTCAAAAAATGTGTCTTCATGCAGCCCCATGTCGGCAAGCAGTTCGATGGGCGCGTGACTGGCGTCGCCTCTCATGGCCTCTACGTCACCCTCGACGAGCACGATGTAAACGGGCTTGTCCCCATCGCAAGTCTCGGTTCGAGCCTCATCTATGACGAGGGTCGCAACGCGTTGATCGCGCGGCGAAGTGGGGCGAACTATGCGCTGGGTGACACGATGCGTGTTGAGCTTGAAGAAGTGAACTTGGCCCGAGCGTGGATTCGCTTTCTGCCCATTGATAGCGATGGCAACGTCGCGCGGGGGAGGCCAACCGGTCGTCCCGCCGGCAAGCCCGGTGTGAGAGGCAGGGGGGGTGCGTCGGCTAGGAGTAAGGGCGGTGCGTCTGGAAACAGAGGCGCGGCCTCGCGTGGCAAGAGCTCTGCGACACGTGGCAAAGGCTCTGCGTCACGGGGCAAAGGCCCTGCCTCGCGTGACAAAGACGAAGCCTCGGAGACCGCGAAAACGGGTGCTAAGCCAGTCCGTCGGACAAAGCGGAGAGCTCGTCCGAAAGGCGCTCCCACTCCCGATAAAACCCGTCGATGACTTCTTGAATTGCGCCGAGCTCGGTCTCGATTTCTTGTAGTTGGGCCGCATCGCTCGCAACACTGGGGTCGCTGCGCTTCCAGCCCAGGTTTTCGTGGGCGCCTTCGTTTTCTTGAATCTGCTCTTCGAGACGCTTGATTTGGCGTGCGACTTTGTCGTAAGCCTTTTTGCGCTCGCGCTGTTTTGCGCGCTCGGCTTTACTCAGTTTCGGTTCCGCTTTTGCGGGGGCGTCGGCTTTTGCTTTTACGTCGGCTTTTACGTTGACCCCTGCTTCTGTCGGCTTTGGCGTCGTTGCTTGCGTCTTTGCCTTGGCGGTCGCGAGTGCGCGTTCTTCAGTTGCCGTCTTCTTCGACAGGTACTCGTCGTAGTTGCCGAGGTACTCGGTCAATACGCCATGCTTGACTTCGACGACGCGGGTCGCCAGAGCGTTGATGAAGGCGCGATCGTGTGACACGAAAACCAGGGTTCCCTTGAAGCTGCCGAGTGCTTCTTCGAGCACTTCTCGGGAGACGATGTCGAGATGGTTTGTGGGCTCATCGAGCACGAGCAAGTTGGCGGGGCGCAAAAGCATCTTGGCCAGGGCAACTCGAGCCTTCTCACCGCCCGACAAGACCGAAATCTTCTTGTCGACATCGTCGCCGCTGAACAAGAAGCCACCGAGGTGGCCACGCAGGCGCGGAACGTCGTCGCTGTGAGCGTCGCTTTCAAGCTCTTCGAGAATGCTGGCCTTGGGGTTGAGGGCCTCGAGTTGATGCTGAGCAAAGAAGGCCACTTCAACGTTGTGTCCGGGACGTCGTTCACCGGTGTCAAAGTCAAGGGCTCCGGCAACGATTCGCAACAAAGTCGACTTGCCGGCGCCGTTCGGGCCCGCGAGTGCGACAGAGTCACCGCGGCGTACTTGGAACTCGACGCCTTCGTAGACTTTGTTTTCGCCGTAGGTCTTGTGGATGTCGACGAGGTTCATGACCACTTCGCCCGAACGCGGCGGATCGGGGATCTTCATGCGCATGCGTCGCGTTACTTCGGGAGCAACGTCGATGCGTTCGATCTTCTCGAGGGCCTTGAGTCGGCTCTGCGCTTGCTTGGCCTTGCTCGCTTTGGCGCGAAAACGATCGACGAAGCGTTCCATCTGGGCAATTTCGCGGTCTTGGTTCATCTTGCGCGCCATCAGGTGTTCGCGCATTTCTTCGCGCAACTCGAGGTAGCGGTTGTAGTTGCCTTCGTAGACAGTGAAGCGGCCCGTACCATCCACTTCCGCAACACGCGTTGCGTGGCGAGTGAGAAAGGTCCGGTCATGGGAGACGATCATCACTGCGCCTTCGAAGCTCGCGATGGTTTCTTCAAACCATTGAATCGCGGGCAAGTCGAGGTGATTTGTGGGTTCGTCGAGTAGCAGGACGTCAGGGTCACTGAGGAAGAGCTTGGCCAACTCGACGCGCA
>JBLHOB010000125.1:0-7494 GCA_047619425.1 Myxococcota bacterium | reverse complement strand
AAGTGTTTGACGTGATGGCCGGTGGTAGCGGCAACGCTCGCGGCATGGCAGCAGGTGTCTCGAAAGCAACGCTACCGACCATGGCCGGTATGGTTGCAGCAATTTCGGGGATGATCTTCAGCGTGCAGCTTCGTCGGTTCGCCGACGACGAAGCGCAACGCGTTGCAGATAGCCTCGAAATCGATCGCAGCTAGTAGCTGAGAGGAAGTTAGGGATGGACACCATACAGCAGCCGATTGGCCGTGGACGCAAACGCTTCGTCGTTGTGCTCGCGGGCGGAATCGTCACGTCGTTTGCCCTGTTCTGGATCATGCAGGCATTGGTCAGCGTCAGTGGTGAACTGCAAGAAGGCGGCAAAAACCTCTCGGTCGACTTTGTGCGCCTCAAGCGTGACACTACGCCTGAGACTAAGAAGCGCGAAAAGCCCCAGCGGGTAAAGCCAGAACAACAGCCGCCGCCGCCGGAGATGAACCTCGCCAAGAACATGAACCCGAGCGACGCCGTCGGTGACATCATTCCCGACCTCGACACGGGCCTTGAGCTTGAGAGTGCTACGAACCTCGCCGCAGCCGGTGGTGGTGACCGCGACGCCGTGCCGCTGGTGCGCGTTGACCCGAACTACCCGCCCCGCGCCAAGCAGCAGGGCATCGAGGGCTATGTGCAGCTTCGCTTCACGATTACCGCGGTCGGTACCGTCGCGGATGTCGAAGTGATCAAAGCCAAGCCCCCATTCATTTTTGACCGTGAAGCGATCCGCGCTGTAAAGAAGTGGCGCTACAATCCCAAGGTTGAGGACGGCAAACCGGTGACTCGACCCAACCAACAGATTCAACTCGACTTCGAATTGCCGAAGGAGGGGAGGCGATGATTTTCCGCGCCACTTTGCTCACAGCAGTATTGGGTTCCGTCGCGCTCACGCTGCCCGCCGTGGCTTTTGCCCAGGCTGAGGTTGCGGAGCAAGAAGCTGCCGCCGAGGTAGTCGAAGAGACCACCGAAGACGCCGCTGCCACGCAAGCACAAGCTTCTGCGGCGATGCTTGAAGAAAAAGACTTCACCATCGATCCCAGTATCAAGGCCGGCCCTCCGGATGGTCAAGAGAAGGTCAATACCGAACGGCTCGCGCTGATCCGCAAAGGCAAGCAGTTCCAGCACAAGGTCAACACGCGGATTGGTCGCTACATGACGGCCGCCATGAACACCGCCGAAGAGAGCAACCCCGAAGAGGGCATCGCCCTGATCGCCAAGCTCAACCCCAAACGTCTCAACCCGAACGAGCGCGCCTCGATCTACCGCGTAGAAGCCATGCTTCACTACAGCGCCGGAGACCTCGACAATACGGTCGCATCCTTTCGCAAGTCGATCGCTGAGGACATCCTGCCCGTAGCGGCAGAGACCGACATTCGCTTCAACATCGCGCAGCTGCTGGCAGGCGGTTACAAGTGGGAAGAGACGATCGCCCAAATCAACGAGTGGTTCCGCTACACCGACGAGCCCACCCCCATCGCCTATTACCTGCTCGGGATCGCGAACTTCCAACTCGGCAACACCGAGTACGCAATCGTCAACACGGAAGAGGCACTCCGGATTGCCGAGAAGCCCAAGGAAGGCTGGCTGCAGCTCCTCGCCGCTCTCTACGTGCAGCGCCAAGACTACAAAAAAGCTGCTCCCGTGCTTGAGAGCCTGGTCATGCAATTCCCCAAGAAGGCCTACTGGGTACAGCTCAGCTTGATCTACGCCGCCAAGGAGAACTACCGCGGCGCCCTCGCCGTCCAGCAAGCCGCTTACACCCAGGGCCTGCTCACTGAGGACAAAGAGCTGCGACGCCTCGCACGCTCCTATCTCTACAAAGAGCTTCCGCACCCCGCGGCCAAGGTCCTCGCCAAGGGCATCGACGACGGTATTATCGAGCCGGACAGTAAGGCGCTCGAGTTGCTCGCCAACAGCTGGATCGCGGCCCGAGAGTTTGAAAAGTCGCTGCCTCCGCTGATCGAAGCCGCCAAGGTCGCCGAGACCGGTAATCTTTATGTCCGCCTGGGCCAGGTCTACCTCCAGAAGGAAGACTGGGGCACCGCGGCAGCACGCTTCGAAGACGCCCTTAAAAAGGGCGACCTCACGACACCCGGCAATGCCCAGCTCCTGCTCGGCATTGCGTACTACAACAACAACCAGGTGTTTCGCGCCAAGTCCTCGTTCATCAAAGCAGCAGACTATGAACAGTACAAAACGAACGCCGAACAGTGGATCTCCCATATTGAGAGGGAAGCGAAAACCAGCTGAGATGCTGGTCCGCTCCGCACACTAATTTTCCGCCCATCAATTTCCGCGCAATCAAAGGAAGTGTCATGCGAAAGAGACGTAGGGATTCCGGCCAAGACGAGAGTGAAGTCAACCTGACGCCAATGCTCGATGTGGTGTTCATCATGTTGATCTTCTTCATCGTGACCGCGTCATTCGTGAAAGAGAGCGGCATCGACATCAGCCGCCCCGCCGCCGCTACCGCGGTTAAGAAAGAGCGCGGGAACATCCTCGTTGCGATCACGGGCAAGAACACGATCTGGATTGATCGTCGACAAGTGGATCCGCGTGCATTGCGCGCAAACATCGAGCGTCTGCGAGCAGAAAACCCGCAGGGCGCCGTCGTGATCCAGGCCGACAAAGAGTCGAAGAACGCGCTTCTCGTCGAAGTAATGGACGCCGCACGGCTGGCAGGGGTCACGAACGTGTCCATCGCAGCCGACATTATTGACTAGCTTGATTGACTAGCTTGATTGACTAGCGGGTCGACGAGATCGCGGACACAATTGCCTAGTGCCGTCGCGCTCGCCGACCACCATGCCTAGACACCAGAAGGAATACAGACTTCCATGACGACCGCCGATGCATCGATCAAAGTCAGCTTCGAGCTCAACAAGAAAGACATCAAGTACTTTCGCGAGCGTCTCAAGAGCACCCGTAGCAAGCGCGATGAAAAAGACGACGAAATCGTGATTCAGGCAGCGGCCGCTTCGATAAAAGACGCCATTGCAGCCGACTCCCCCGAGTTTGTATGCGTCCGCCTCGACACCTTGAACCAGCTGATCGAGATGGTGCGCGACACCCAGTGGCGCCTCGAAGGACGCGACCGAGTGCGCGTCTTGGACGCCCTCGCCTACTTCGCCGACCCCGAGGACTTGATCCCCGACCGCATCCCCGGCATTGGCTACATTGACGATGCCATCATGATTGAGCTCGTCGCTCGAGAGCTCAAGCACGAGATCAAGTCCTACGAGGATTTCTGCGATTTCCGCAAGCAGAAAGCCATGAAGGCTGACGACGACAAGATCTCGGCGCGGCGCGAGTCCCTGCAGCGACGCATGCGACGCAGACGGCGCAGCGACTCGGATCGACTGCGCTCATCCGGCGGCAGGTCGTCCCTCAAGCTCTGGTAAGCGCCGCTTTACGGCAGATTTGGCCGTAAATCCCAACCATCGCTTAACAACTCTCGGCGACCGTCCGCTACGCTCAATTGCCCCCGCGTTTCACTTGCAGGGGTGATAGGGAGTAGGAAAATTCGATGAAAGATCGCTCATTTCTCGTCGTTGCTCTCTGCTTCTTCCTGTCCGGTTTCGCTGCACTCATGTACGAAACCGCGTGGACTCGCGAATTTTCCTTTGTCTTTGGAACATCCGAGTTGGCTGTCGCGACCGTGCTCGCCGCCTACATGGCAGGACTGGCCGGCGGCGCCGCAGTTGGCGGACGCATCGCCCACAACACCCGCCGCCCACTTGCCCTCTACGGCTTTCTGGAACTCGGAGTGGGCGTCGCAGCCTTGCTCGTCCCAGTGGCACTGTGGGGCGCCACGCAACTGCTCATCCTACTGTTTGGCAACCAAAGTGAGTTTGGCGCGACCAACCCCCTAGCGATCTCAGCCTTTTATCTGGCCGTGACATTTTTGATCGTCATGGTGCCGACCTCTTTCATGGGCGCGACCCTGCCCCTGCTCTCGCGCCACGTGGTAACGAACGACGACGAAGTCGGCTCGCGCATCGGTGCGCTCTACTCGATCAACACGATCGGCGCGGTGGCGGGCACGCTCACCGCCGCATTCGTGTTGCTGCCATCGTTGGGAATTCGCGAGACGGTCTACGTCGCTGTCGCGATCAATGGCCTCGTCTTCTTGATCGCGATCTACCTAGTCCGCATCGCAGGGACCGAGAAGAGTCATGATGCGCAAGGTGAGAGCGCCGCAACCTCTTTGAGCACCGGTGAGAGCGCAACGGAAAGCGTCACCAACCGCGCCTCTGAGAATACCGGCCTGCACTTTATTCTGCCGTTGATCCTGGTTTCAGGCGCCCTGTCGTTTATCTACGAAGTGATGTGGGTGCGCCTGCTGTCGCAGCTATTGGGCGGCAGCATGTATGCCTTTGCGACCATGCTGGCGAGCTTTCTGCTCGGCATTGCCCTGGGTTCCGCGGTGGCAAGTCGAATCGCCACTTCGGCCGAGCGCGCCCTTCGCGCATTCATTTGGGCAGAGGTTGGCATCGCGTGTCTCTCCGCCGTCGCCTTTCGAGTGATCGACTATGCCCCCGAAGTAGCGCGCATCTTCGACACCGAGAACCAATTGCTGCTCGACGCCTCGACCGCCATGCTGGTACTTCTCCCCTCGGCGCTCTGCATTGGCGCGACGTTCCCGTTAGCGGTGAGAATCCTCGCGCGGGGCGCAGAGGACGCGGGCCCATCGAGCGCCCGGGTCTATAGCTGGAACACGGTCGGCGCGATCATCGGTTCGATCAGCGCCGCATTTGTACTGCTTCCCGAACTGGGCTTTCGCGGCACCGTACAACTGGGGGTGCTCAGCAATCTCGCAATCGCCGCCGCGGCACTCTTTTTTAGCAAGCAGTCGCGTGCTCTCCTTATCGTGCCCGCAGTGCTCGCTGGCCTCACACTTATGCTGCTACCGGGCGAGCCCTGGAACATCCTGCGCAGCTCGCCCCTCGACCGCAAGGCACCGCCTATCGCGGGCAAGGCCGAGTACTTCAAAGTGGGCCGCAGCGCGACGGTGCTTCTCACCCAGAACACCCCGAGTCGTTGGCGTATGTCCACCAACGGTTTGCCCGAATCCATGATCATGTCCCCGAACGAACCGCCGACCAAGCTAAAGACGGCGGTCATGCTCGGCGCGATTGGTCCGATGCTTCGCCCAGACGCACGCTCGATGTTGGTCGTTGGGCTCGGCGGCGGTGTTTCGGTGGAAAGCATCCCGCACACGATTGAGCAAGTCGATGTGATCGAACTCGAAGATGAAGTCCTCGAGGCCAACCGCTGGCTCAGCGACCACCGCGCCATCGACCCCCTCGCAGACCCTCGAGTCAGCGTCCACATAAACGACGCCCGCAGCGCTTTGTTCTTGAGCGAGAAGAAGTTTGACGTGATTTCCGCCCAGGCCTCGCACCCTTGGACGGGGGGTGCCGCCCATCTTTATACGGACGAATTCTTCGAACTCGTATCGCAGCGACTCAACGAGCGCGGCGTCTTTGTTCAATGGGTTGGACGCGGCTTCGTCGACGTCGACTTGATCAAAAGCATCGTGGGTACGCTGTACCGGCACTTCGAGTACGTCCACGTCTATCGCGAGATCCTCTTCGTCTCGTCAAACTCACCGATCCCACCGGTCATCGACTTCGAAGCCCTGCTCGCCAAAGACCCCAGCTTCTCCCAGCGCACCGGATTCTACACCCAAGAAGACTTCGCCACCTATTTGCTGATGGACGCCACGTCGAGCAGCGAGTTCGCAACAGGGGCCGAGGTAACGAGCGACAATCGCAACTTGCTGCAGATGCGCGCACCGCTAATCAAGCGCTCCGAAAGTAAGCTGCAAAAAGCCGGGCAGCGAGGCATCAAAGACGCCTATGCGGCCCATGATCCGCTGCCGCGGCTCACAGCCGAAGGACATTTTGACGGCATCCGGCTCGCGCAGAAATTGAGCTCGATCAACAAAACAGCTCGCTCGCGTACCCTGGCTAAATCGTTGCCAAATGCAGCCGACCGCGAAGCGATTCGAGTCATGAGAGCCGGCAATAGCCTCGGACGGCTCGGCCTTGAGAAATACCTGCTCGGCAATCCCGGCGACACCAGAGTTCGAGCCAACTTGTTGCGACTCGACCTCTCAGTATCGAACACCGGCGTCCCCGCGACCCCTCGCTTTCTGCCCCACCTGCTAAACCCATCCGAAGCCGCAATCGTGGACGCGACGGTGGCATTCAGGCAGGGCGACTTGCAGGCCACAGCAAGCCATGACGAAGCGTTGGCCAACGTCCACCCGACTGATCCTCTCTATCTCGACGCCGTTTATTTGAGACTCAACTGGCGTCAGGGAACGAAGGATCCGACCGCCGCAACCGACAGCATCGAGATCGCGGACGAGGCCTACCAAGCTACCGGAGCCAAGCGGTTGTTGATCTTCCGCGCCAAGGCAGCGCAGATTCTTGGAAACCCGATCATGGCTATCGCCTCACTTGCACGGCTCGAGATTCCGAAAGGATCGAAAAACGCCAAGCAAATCAAAATGCAGGTCCGCAAGATGCTGATGGCGATGGACCTCGAAGGCCCCGCCGCGAGGTGGCGCAGCGAGTTGCTTCGGGGACCCTTCTGGATCGAGGGCAACAAGAAACGCAGCAAGCAGGTGGCTGGCTAACGGCGCCAATGCGGCGCTTGCTGGCTGGTTACCGGGTAATTAAAGATCCCCGAGCTTTCGCTCGACCAAGTTTTCGTAGGGGATCGTCCAGAAGGTTTCGATCGCCTCTTCTCGAGACGTCTTGCCGTTGAGCGAAGACATACCGAGGGACGGGATGAGAAACAATCCGCCCAGCATTAGGCTGAACAATCGTAGCGGTCGAATGATCACTGCGTCAAAGCCGACTTCGATCGCCTCAACGGCCTCGGTCGTGTCGAGCGCGTGTGCCTGGGAGAGCGGCACTGCGCACAGTGCCAGCGTCAACGTGAAAGTCCCGAGAGTCCGTGCCATTCGATTTCGCATCGACAGAAACTACCAAATTTCCGCCACCCGAGGCACCCCGCAGATCAGCCGCCCGCTTCTGCGTTTCGCGCCCGCATGAGGTTTCCCTGGGCCCGAGCCGAGGACGGCTCCAAGCGCAGCGCAGCCTGATAGCGAGCAATCGCCTCGGCCCGATCTCCGAGCCGCTCAAACAGTTCCCCCAGCTCGGTCTGGATCTCAGGATGCATCGGCTCAGCCACAAGACCGCGATCGAATTGCTCGACCCCAAGGGCAATGCTTCCGGCTTGCACCAGAGTACGCCCTAGATTGAAGTGTGCCTGTGCATAGCTGGGGTTGATCCCCAAGGCGATCCGGTAATGCGCCTCGGCGCCGACGAGGTCGCCCTTGCCCGCCAACAACGCTCCGAGATTGTGGGCCGCGAATGCGTTTTTCGAATAGAGCGACATCGCCAGCCGAAACTCGTCGATGGCCTGGTCAACGCGTCCCACTCCCGCGAGTTC
>JBLHOB010000124.1:0-7511 GCA_047619425.1 Myxococcota bacterium | reverse complement strand
GGGACAGCCATATGGGCAATCTCTTCTTCGAGGGCGACGAGGCGGGATACTTTGACTGGCAAGTTGTGCAACGAGGGCAGGGCATCCGTGATGTCTCTTACTTCATGACGAACTCTCTTCCCACCGAGTTGCGGCGCAACGCCGAAGACGAGTTGTTGGATCTCTACATTGAGACGCTGCGCGAAGGCGGAGTTACTGGCCTGGGAGTCGATCGCAGCTGGGTGTTCGAACGCTATCGCGCTCATACGTTGTATACGTGGATCTCAAGCTCCGTCACGGCGGCCACACCCGGCTTGCAACCGGTGTCCGTGGCGAAAGCCGCTATGCAGCGCACCAGTGACGCCCTCGACGATCACGATGCCCTCGCGCTTCTCGACGAGATTGTTGCCTCATGAGCGTCCGGTCTACCCACTGGATTGTCGCAATGCTGGGGATGCGGGTCGGTCGATGAAGATTGCGTTCTACGCACTGACCGTGTCGCTCTTTCTTGCCGTATGTTTTTTTCTGCTGGGCAAGAACGTCGAGCGCCTGATGAATCGCGTGGTCCCGGTGGATTTGCCCGTCGTAAGCGATCGGGCGCGGACCCTCCACGCTTCGTCGTTTGTCGTCGATTTGCACTCCGATACGTCACTCACGGGCCGGCCTATCCTCGACCGGTCGAAAGTCGGTCACGTCGATTGGCCCCGAATGGAAGAGGGAGGTGTGGGGCTGCAGTTTTTCACCGCGCCGACCAAGGTGCCCATTTCACTCGACATCCATCGGACCGACGCCAATGCGCCGGATGTACTGAGCTTGCTCGATTTCGCGAAGCACGGGCCGTTTTACAAAGCGAGCCCCTATCGCCGAGGGATGCTGCAGGGAGAGCAGGTCCGCCACGCAGTCGAGCTCTCGGAAGGCGCACTTGTGCTGATCCGAACCCGCCGCGACCTTGAGGCGCTGATCGACGGACGAGCCAACAACAGTCGAGCCATTGGTGCATTGCTCGGGCTCGAAGGGGCCCACGCGCTGCAGAGTAAAGTGAAGTACCTCGAGCGGTTCTATGATGCGGGCGTCCGTATGATTGGGCTGACTCACTTTTTTGACAACGACTTTGCGGGGTCGGCCCACGGGGTCGAGCGTGGAGGGCTCACGGATCTTGGCCGAGACCTTGTGAGACGCCTGATCGATTACGGAATCATGATCGACCTGGCGCATCTATCCCCCGCGGCGATTGATGACGTGTTGGCGATGGTCGACGTGCCGACCGTGGTTTCCCATACCGGCGTAAAAGGTACGTGCGACAACCCGCGAAACCTTTCTGACGAGCACATTCGCGCTATCGCGAACGGCGGCGGCGTGATTGGCATCGGCTACTTCGAACTCGCCGTTTGTGGCACCGCGCCGAAGGACATCGTCGCAGCGATGCTCCATGTCGTTGGGTTGGTCGGCGACGACCATGTGGCGCTCGGCTCGGACTACGACGGCGCAGTGACGGTCGCCTTCGATACGAGCCAATTGCAGGTACTTACGCAAACGATGATCGACGCAGAGTTGTCGGATGAATCAATTCGCAAGATCCTGGGCGGCAACATCGTGCGAGTGATGCGCGAGGTCTTGCCAGACTAGTTTGTGGAGCTTTTCGAGTCGCACGGCCGGGCTTCCCGCACACACAGCGATTGCGGCACATCTTCTCCTTCGCACTTAGAAAGGATCGCAGCGGTGAATGGTTCGAACTCGCATATCCCGTCGGCAGAGAATGCAAGCTATCCGGTAAGAGCTGGCAATCGCGTCGTCCCGCTCGTTGACGGAGTGCCTGCTTTTACGCGCATCTGTGAGGCGGTTGAAGCCGCCGCGCACTCGGTGTGGGTGACGGTCGCGTTTCTCGAAGAAGCGTTTTGCATGCCGGGTGGGCGGGGCAGCTTGTTTGACGTACTCGACCGCGCCGCGGCCCGCGGCGTTGACGTGCGAGCCATGTTTTGGAGCGAGCCCGACATCGCCGATCAGATTGCGGACGAGGGCCACTTTGTTGCAAGTGATGGGCACACGGCGTTCTTGAAGGAGCGCAATTCGCTTTTGCGGGCCCGGTGGGACCGCGTGCCAAAGTATTGCCAGCATCAAAAGAGTTGGGTGATCGATGCGGGACATTTGGGCGAGGTTGCGTTTGTGGGTGGGATTAATCTCGACGTGGGCTCCGTCGCGGCGCCCGGACATCCGCTTGAGCCGAGCATCGAGCCCGGGCGCAGCGTGCACGATCTCTACTGCGAGATTGCGGGCCCTGCGGCGACAGACGTCGTGCACAACTTTGTACAGCGATGGAACGAGGCCAGCGAACGCAACGACGAGCATGGTTGCTATCCCGACCTTCAAGCAGCGGACGACCTGAAGTTTCCGACCCAGACGAGCGCGAGTCAGGGACGCAGCGCAGTGCAGATCACACGAAGCGTTCTTCCGGGTTTGTACCGCAATGGGCATCCGACACCGGACGGCCAGCCTTACGAAATTGAGGCGGGCGAGTACAGCATGAAGGAGCAGTATCTGGGCGCAATCGCAGCGGCGAAGCGAACCATCTACTTCGAGAATCAGCTGCTCTTCTGTCCCTCGACGATTCGTGCGCTCGCGCAAGCGCTTGACCGCGGAGTGGCGGTCGTTGTTTTGGTGCCTCGGGTGCCGATGCGCGAACTGATCGCAGCGCGCGAGGACCCGCGCTCGACACCGGTCTTCGAAGCGCTCGCTGCCCTTGGCGAGTATGATCACTTCACCTTCGCGGGGTTGGCCGTGAATCGAGCGCCGGGTCAGTATGAAAACGTCTATGTGCACGCAAAATACGCGAGCGTTGACGACGCCTGGGCGACGATCGGCTCGACGAACACGATGTTTCGGTCCTTTAAGGGTGACACCGAGATGAACGCATCGTTTTGGGACGAGGACGTGGTGCGCGGGCTGCGCTGCCAACTCCTGACGGAACACTTGTGCGAAGACACTTCGACGCTTGGCGACGTCAAAGCGTTCGAGCGCTACCGAGAGATTGCTCTTCGCAACCGCGAGCGTCGGAGGATTGGTGAGCCCATGCAGGGGCAGGTCTTTGCGATGGATCCAAACCTATGGGCCCGACCCGAACCGCCGGAGTAGCGCATCACTTGTGACGAGATAGGCCGAGGGTGATTCCCCTCGTTTCGGCTGATTCTTAATCGCATCCGTCTACGCCTCGGTGTTCAGATGAAAGCTGGAATTCCCGATAGATACGAATGGGTTGCGCGTTTGTGATGGGATGGGCGCTTTGTTCGTGGCGCTTGTGCGAGATTGCGTACTATCGCGTCCAACAGAATGAAACGGCGGCTGCGTTCAAGCGACTGCCCGCAGCAGCGCAATAACAAAGGATGAGCTTCGGGGATGGTTTCCGGATTCAACACTAATATTCGCCACCGTGGAGTTCTCTTTCACGTTCAAACTGAAGCCAGTGGCGTAAGTACCCCGCACATCCTCAGTCACCTTTTTAAGGGCGGCAATATTCTTGCGTCCATGAAGGGCGACTACTCGGCAAATCTCGAGTTGGAAAACCTCGAAGCCGAAGTCCGCACCATGATGGAAAACCAACATAAGACAATGCTTCGCGCGTTGACCCGCGGTGAGCACGACGAAGCAATTTTGTCCCGAGTTGGGAAAGATGCCTTCGCGGACGAGAAGGGACCGGACGCCGATGTTACGATTCCACCGCCAGACGTGGTTGCGTCCAAGCCGGTTGTGGAAGCAGTGGACTCGGATGCATCTGCAAGTCCGATCGCAGCTTCGACTGCGGTGACACCACCATCACCATCTACGACAGCAACAACCAACGCTACCCCACCCATTGCCGCGGCCGTCGAAACGAGCGGGGAAGATGAAGCATCCAACCCAGTGTCCCCGAAAGAGCAACTCACAAGAATGTTTGGTGACGGCGTCGTGTCGCAGAAACCTCTCGACGAAGTCGTGCTCGACTTTTTGGTCGACAATGCACGCAAGCGTAAGCGATCACAAAAATGACTCCGCGTGAGCCCCGCAGAGAGGGCTCGCAGGACGACCCTCCGGTACGCATGTACCACGTCTCCAAGTCGTACCTCGCCGGGACCTTTGCACTGCACGACGTCAGTCTCGAGTTCGGGCGCGGCGAGTTTGTCTTCTTGACTGGCTCGAGCGGTGCGGGCAAGACCACGTTGCTTAAGCATCTATTTGCCGCAGAGCGCCCCAACGAGGGGCAGATCCTGGTTCTCGGGCGCAATATCTCTCGACTCAAGGGCGCGGCAATTCCTTTTTTGCGGCGCCGCATCGGCGTGATCTTCCAGGACTTCAAACTGTTGCAGAATCGCACGATCGAAGAGAACGTCGGCATGGCGCTCGACGTGCTCGGTACACCGCGCCGTGAAAGCCGCAATCGAACCTTCCAGGTGTTGAAGCAAGTCGGCTTGCATCATCGACGCTTTCACAAGCCGTTGTCGCTTTCGGGCGGGGAGCAACAGCGCGTCGCCATCGCCCGTGCGTTGGTAAATCAACCTGAAATTCTGTTGGCTGATGAGCCTACGGGCAATCTCGATCCCGAGCTTACGATCGAGATTGTCGATCTGATTGCAGACGCGGCAACGCGCGGCACGACGGTGATCGTTGCGACCCACGACATGTCTTTGGTTGAGCGCTATGGCAAGCGCATGATTCGACTCGAAGAGGGACGCGTCGTCCTCGATGTGCCGGCGACCGGACGGGCAGCGTGAACCGCGTCGGGACGGTGATCTACTTGCTGGGCCGAACCGCGATTCGCGGCCTGCGCTCGAGTGCGATGACGAGTGTCGCGGCGATTGCGACCATCGCGATCACGCTCGTGCTGGTCGGAGCTTTTGCGCTCGTTGTCGGCAACATGCGCGGCATGCTCGACCGCTTCGGCGTCGAGTTGCAAGTCACCGCTTACTTCGACGCCAACCTTCCAATGTCCGAAGCCAGGGCGATTGCAAGCCGCGCCGCGACCATCGAAGGCGTGCATCAAGTGAGCCTCGTGTCGCCCGAAGAAGCACTCGCTCGCTTCAAAGAGACGGCAGGGGCAGAAGCGATGCTCGAAGGACTCGACGGCAACCCATTGCCGGCGTCCCTCGAGATCTCGCTTGCGAAAGAACACCGCACGCAAGAGGGCGTGACTCGCGTGGAGGAAGCCCTGACCGGGTTACCCGGCATTGCCGAACTCGCCAAAGGCCAGGAGTGGATTGACGGCTATACCCGGGCCGCTGCACTGGTGCGCTTCGTCGCCCTCGGGCTTGGCAGTGTGTTGGCGATTTCGGCCTTAATGATTGTCGCCAACACGATTCGACTCGCGCTCTATTCGCGCGAAGACGAACTCGAAATCTTGTCGCTGGTGGGCGCTAGTCGCACCTATATTCGCGTCCCATTCTTGTTGGAGGGGACGATTCAGGGACTCGCCGGGGGCTTGCTCGCGGTCCTGCTCTTGTACACCGCCTTTGAGTTGTTCTCGGCGCAAATTCAATTTGGACTCTCGTTCTTTCTCGGCAGCGCGAAGCCGCGGTTTTTCAATGCAGGAGAGTTGACTGCTTTGATACTCGGTGGCGCGAGTCTGGGAGTGATGGGCTCCATTACTGCGCTCTTTGGTTGGCGCGGTACGTCGGGTTAGAGCGTGAGCTTCGCCGGTCGACACCGTCGCGATCTCGGGGCATGCCTCATGTCTTTCGCAGTGGGCGGCATGTGGATGACTCGCCAGTGGGTGGTTGTCTGTCTATTGTTGTTCTCCGGCATGGCGGTCGCCGAACCGGAAGACACCGAGGGCGAGCAACTGCGCGCTCTGCGAGGCCAGATTCTCGAAGCCCGCGAGAGGGTGGGAGAGCACGAGCGCGAAGAGCGTGAAGTTTTTGGCCGTCTCGAAGATCTCGATCGCAAAATCGACGACTTGAAAGCCAAGGTGAACCGGGCGCAGCGAGACGCGGAAAAGGCGCGTGCCGCCCTTCAAAAGACGGTCGAGCACGAGGCGATTGTGTCGACCCAGCTTAAGGAGACTCGCGCTGCGATGAGCCGTCGAGTTGTGGGCTTGTACAAGACTGGGGAGATTGGGCCGCTGCGCGTTCTGTTTTCTTCGACCTCGTTGCCCGAACTGTTGAGTCGCGCCTCGTTGTTGCGAAAGTTGTTGGAGCACGACACGGATCTTGTGACGCGTTTTCGGAGCGAGGTCGCATTGGTTGAAAAAGCGCGCGCCGAGGCCGCACGTCAGACAGTGGTTCGAGACGAAGCCTCGGAGCGAATCGCGAGGCGCTCTGCCGAAGTGACCTCGGAGCGCTTGAGCAAGAAAACTCTGCTTGCGCGGGTTCGAAGCGATCGCGCTACCGAGAGAGCCGTACTCGTCGAACTCGAGCGTGCTGCACGTGCACTGGAAGAAAAATTGGTGGCTCTCGGCGAGGGCAGTCGCTCGGCGGCATCCCAGCTAGACGCCGCACGCTTTGTCGAGCACAAGGGCAGCTTGCGCCGTCCCGTCCGCGGAGCCATTTCAAGCGGTTACGGGGTGACAGTCGACGCGGAATACCTCACCGAGACGTTCAACAAGGGCGTCGAATTCGAAGTCGATCTCGGCGACTCGGTGAAGGCGGTTGCTTTTGGAGAAGTTCGCTTCGCGGGTTGGTTTCGTGGCTACGGGAAGATCGTAATCCTCGACCACGGCAACCAGTACTTCACGGTTTCTGGGCATCTGGAAGACATCTATGTAGAGGTAGGGCAGTCCGTCGACGAAGGGGACACCGTTGCGACAACCGGGGACACCGGCTCGCTGACGGGGCCTTCGTTCTATTTCGAAGTTCGGCAGGGCGGTGCGCCGCTCAATCCGGAGGAGTGGTTTGAATAGCGCCTAGCTCGAGGGGCTTGCGCTCTGCACGAGGGCGCGAGCATGCCGGGAGGGCTAGCTTTGATGCCGCAACACGCACAACGTGCTCGACGCACTATCCGATCGATTGCTCGGGACGATCAAGAAAGCAACCCAGTGAGCAAGCAAGCAACGAACCGATTGATTGAAGACCCAGGGGTACCTGCAATGTCGCGACACCGTAAAAGTTCATGGCGCTTGTTTGCGACCATCGCCGCGCTCGCGATGAGCTTGTTTGCGCTTGGTGCGGCCGGAGGCAGTAGTACCGCGTCGCGCTACGAAGACCTCGCGCTGTTTACCAGTGTGTTGACCCACGTTCGGTCCAACTATGTCGAAGAGGTCAACGAGCACGAGCTTTTGACGGGTGCCCTAAACGGGATGCTGCGCGAACTCGATCCGCACTCCGGGTTTCTCGACACCGAGGCGTACCATGAGATGCAGGTCGACACGCGTGGCGAGTTTCACGGACTTGGTATCGAGATCACGAAGAGGCAGGGCGAGCCGATCGAAGTGGTTTCACCGATTGACGGCACCCCTGCAGCTCGCGCCGGTATTCATGCCCGCGATCGCATCGTGACCATCTGCCCGACCGAGCGTCCCGAAGATTGGACGCAAGATTGTCGCGGCACTAAGAGTATGACCTTGCTCGAAG
>JBLHOB010000123.1:0-7552 GCA_047619425.1 Myxococcota bacterium | reverse complement strand
GGGAGCCGAATCTCGGCGTAGTCGGTCGCATACAGCGTGGCGACCGCGCCGGCAGGGCTGACAACTTGTCCGACGTCGACGCTCTCTTCGCGCACCCGCCCGTCGTAGGGGGCGAGCAGAGTGGCGCGTTCGAGGTCCCAGTCGGCTTGTTCGAGTCCGACCTTTGCGTCGGTTAGATTGGCTTTTGCGACTTCGTCATTGCGTCGCGCTGCACTGAGTTGTGCCGGGCTTGCGACGTTTTGAGCGGAGAGGCCTTCTTGGCGTTTCAATTCGTCCCTGGCAAAAACGACCTCACCGCGGGCTCGGGTGACGGTTGACTTCGCGCGTGCAACAGACATCTCAAAGCTACGGGGCTCGATGCGCAGCAGCGGATCGCCTTCGTTGAAGAAGCCACCGGACACGAGTGCGGGGGATACCCAGACAACTCGCCCCGAAACTTCGGGGACCAACGCACTTTCGGTTCGCGGCGCAACGGTGCCCTGGCTGCGCACGCGCAGGCGTACATCCTGGGGCTTGGGGTCCCGGATGCGTACGGCCGTAAGGTGGCGGTCTGCCTCTACGCTTTCAATCGAAGGTGCAGTTGCGACGACTACGAATGCGCCAATGCCTGAGAGGAGTAGAACGAAAAGCGGTATTAGAATTTTCTTTTTCATGATGAGGTCCCTTCGTCGGACAGGCGCTCGCGTTCATACGTGATGGACTGCAGTGCGTGTTGGCGAATTTCGGAGGTGAGGGCGAGTACGGCTTCGGCAGCGGCTGCACCGTCTTTGGCTTCAATCGCGCTGCCGATGTTATTGAAATTGAGTTGGTTTGCGGGGAAGGGCGGAAGCACCTGCGAGCGGTGAGCCTTGAGCTGTTCCAGAAATTTCGTCTTGACTCCGCGACGCACGAGTTTTAGGACAAGGTTGTCACTGGCTTCCACAAACAAGTCTCCGAGTGTTTGCATCAGCGCGATGCGATCGTCGGAGGGCATGTCGTTTCGAGCGGTAGAAAGCAGGCCGCGAATTTCTTCGCGCTGAGCGTCACTTGCGCGCTCGGCACAAAGTCGAGCCGCCATGCTGAAGAGCCCGCTCATCACTTCGATGACTTGATCGACCATCTGGGGGTTCGGCGGGTCTTCGAGGGCGAGGATGTGCTCGACGACATCGAGACTGGCCTCTTCGATGGGCGCGACTCGGGCACCGCCGGGATGGATGTGTGCAACGCCCAATTGCTCGAGTCGCTTGAGGGCTTCGCGGATTGCGCCGCGGTGCACGCCGTAGCGCAGCGCCAGATCCCGCTCGGAAGGGAGGCGTTCTCCGCTGCGGTACTGACCGCGCAAGATTTCATCGCGAAGCTCGGCCGCGATGGCCGCGCTTCGGGAAGTAGACTGCATTGTGTTGATGGCTCCGGCGGGCGCGCTGGAGAGGCTTGGTCCGTCCAGATTGGTCAGACCAATTTAAGATCGGCGAATTCTAGCGGCTGCTGAAGCGCTGTCTAGCTTGCGAAACACAACTTTACGTTTTACTGCTCCGAGGAAACGTCGCCCCGTGGGGCGCTGCGCTGGAGCGCTCGGGCAAGACCCGCTCGCATTTGCTGAGACGATGGCTCGAGGGCGACGGCTCGCTGGTGGTGCTTGATGGCTGCCTTGTTTGCACCCCGGGCAGTGAGGAGCCGTGCATAGTTGAAGTGCAATACGGCCGACTCGGGAGCAATCGAAAGAGCCGCTTCAAATTGCTCTTGGGCCCCTTGGAGATCTCCCTGTTGTTGGAGAAGGACCGCCAGGTTGTTGAGTGGGTCGATGTACTTCGTATCGGCCCTGATGGCTCGGCGGTACGCAGCGATTGCGAGGACCGGCTGCCCCTGATCCTGCTGAACTTTGCCCAAGTTGTTGGCGGCCTGTGCGTTGTTCGGCTGAATGCGAAGCGTCTGCTCGTAGTGAACTTGCGCCTCGTCGAGTCGGCCTTCGTCTTGGAGATCGTGCGCCAAGTTGTAGTGCGCCAGAGATGCCTCGGGGTTCTTCGCAATCGTGTCGCGCCAGAGTCGCTCCGAACTTTGGTAACTCGCGCTCAACGCCGCACTTGTTCCACCGCAGCCAACGACGACGAGCACTGCGATGGCTCGTTTTGCCATTAGGGGGATGGAAGTTCGAGTTTGTACGAGTGCACCGCCCCCACAAATGACGAGTGCGGTGATGCCCATCATCGCAAGATATTGATAGTGATCGGCGACGTAGGAAAAACGCATGTAGTAAATGTCAAAGAAGCCCAAGACAGGTGAGAGCATCACGATATAAAAGAGCAAGGCGACCAGCACCGGGCGTCCCCAGCCGCCGCGGTACCACCAGGCGGTTGCAAGCAGGCCGGCACCGGCCAGTAGCGGCACCCACGTGAGCGATGCTGTCGCGTCGATCTTCCAAAGGGGATAGACAAAGTTGAGGCCGACCGGGACAAGTACTTTGGAGAGGTAGAACCAGACCACCCAGCCCGCTCCGGCGAGGCGCTCGATAAAGCCGTCGCCGCGCACCACGATGTCGTCTGCGACCAACACCTGGGTGGAGAGTTCGAGCAAGCTCGTCGCGATTGTCACGAAGAAAAATGGAAGGGAGTGCATCACGTCGGTTCTGGTGATGGTGCCACGCCGCCACCAGGCAAATAGCAGTAAAATGGCGGGGAAGGGCGCCGCGGCCCCTTTGCTCAACATTGCCATCGCGAAGCTTGCGACCGCTGCAACGTACAATCCCAGCTTGCGCGACACTTCAAATCGCAAATAAAACAGCGCCGCCACTACGAAGAACAGCAGCGATAGGATGTTCTTTCGCTGCGCGATCCACGCGACCGACTCGACGTTTACCGGATGCACGGCAAACACCAGGGCGGCCAACCAGGGCAGTGGCAAGGCGAGGGCGCGCAGCACTGCCCACAAGACGATCGCGGCAATGGCGTGGAGCAGTACGTTGACCACGTGATAGCCCGTCGGTTCAAAACCCCAGAACTGGTACTCAATCCAATAGGTCGTAAACGTGAGGGGCCAGTAGTTGATGCGCTCGGGCGGTGTCAACCAGACCTTGTACAGCCCATCCTCATCGAAGACTGGGTTGTCGAGCAGGTGGGTGTCGTCATCCCACACCAGGCCTCCGCGCAGGGCTGGGGCATAGACCGCGAAGCAGGCGAGGGTGATGACGAGCGCGCCGAGTAGCCAGCGCGTGCGCTCCACCGGCCCGGGGGCATCCTGACGCTTGGAGATGGGATGCTCCGGCATGGGCCAACCATACCGAAAGCGCGCGAGCGCTTGCCATCGACAACAATACGGCTCGGCGAATTCGCAGTTGCAAAAACCTCCGAAGTGCAGACCGAGCTTCGGCCCTGCACTGGGATAATCGGTGTACACTGCGCCGCGCGGCAAAAGCCGCTGGCGGCGCGTGCTGTTCGACCTTTCTGGAAAGAATCCATGGCGACGGGCAATTGAAAAACGACTGGGGAAATGAGCTGCTCCTCGCGGTGAGCCTCGGGCTGGTCGCCCTCGTCGGCTACGGGTTTCTATTTCAAGAGGGCGCGGTTCCGTACTCCGCACATTCCGACCTGGTCGGCGTGCATCTGTCGGTCAAAAACGCGGCGTACGAAAGCATGCAAGCCGGGCACGGCCTGCCTTTCTGGCGTTCGGACATGCTCAGCGGTGGCCCGGCGCTCACCCACCCTCAGGCAATTTATACGAACTTGCTGCAGCTGCCGTTTTTGTTCATGCCTCCGACGGCGGCCAGTGGCCCATCGATCTGGCTGCATTTTTTGGCGATGGCGCTGTCGTTTCAAGTGCTCGGGGGCGTACTCGGCCTCGGCTACTTCGCCCGGGCGTTTATGGCCGTGGCGGGCTTGTTCAGCTTCAAGCTCATCATTATGACTTATGCGGGATGGCTGCCGGTTCTGCCGGGTTTTGTCACGGCCCCTTTGTTGATGGCCGCCGTGTTCAAGGCAATCGATCGACCCTCGATGGGGACCGCGGGCTTGCTCGCACTTGTAGGGGCCTTTGGGTTGCAGTCGGGGCACCTGCAAGTCTTCTATTACCTTGCACTGTTCTTCGGCCTTTACGTATTGGCTCGCTGCGTTGGGTGGCAACGCGCTGGCGAACTCGGACACGCCGGCCGGGTGGTTGTTACTTGCGCGGTGGCCGGGGTGCTTGCGATTGCAAGTTCGGCCTTCTTGTTGTTGCCGCTGCTTTCCGAGTTGGACATCACGGCGCGTACTACCGCGAGCTACGAGTTCCTGCACAGCGGCGGCGCCTATCCCCTCGAGCGCCTTGCAACGTTTCTGCAACCTGAGATTCTCGGCACGCCGCTCGACGAATCCTACAAACCCGTTGAGTTGTGGGAGCACGTCGCATATTTCGGAGCCCCGGCCCAGTTGCTGGCGTTGGTGGGAATGGCTCTCGGTTGGAGGCGCCGGCACGTACGGTTTTTGGCAATCGGCTTTGTCGCGTCGATTCTTCTCGTGTTTGACACGTTTGTCCTGCAGGCGTTGTATGAACTCGCGCCCGGCTTCTCGATCTTTCGCATACCCAGTCGCTTTCTATTTTTGACCACGCTCTTTGGGATCGCTCTCGCGGGTGTCGGGCTTGAGGAACTCTGCGCGTCCATCCGCAGACAGGGAGCGCTTGGGGCACTCATCGCGAGGGAGCGCGCAGTTGCGATATTTTGCGTAGCTGTGGTCGCGCTGACGGCTGCCGAAGGCATGCACTATGCGAGCCGCTACATCACCATGGCCCGCACAAGCGACGTGCTCCCACAGACGGACTACGCCGAATTTTTGTCCCGCGACCCCGAGGCCTTTCGCGTTGCACCGATGGGCCGCTTCGCGCTCAACTACGGTTGGGCCTCGTTTATGGGGCTTGAACTTGTGACGGGTTTCGAGCCGTACAACTACCGTCACTACCTTCAGTATATCTCCTTGATGACAACCAATCGGTCCGTCGAGCCGACACCCTCGGTGTGGGTGGACATCTTGCAGATCGCTCGATGGGATCTCCTGGATGCGTTGAATGTCAAGTATGTCTTGACCCGCAAGCGCCTTGGCAAAGTTCCACCGCACCTGAGGCCGCGTGCGTCATTTCAGGAGCAACCCGCCTACGCGCTTTATCTCGGGATGACGACATCCCCGGTGTATGTCTACGAGAACATGCGGGCCAAGCCTCGAGCCTGGCTGGTGGAAGACATTTTATTCGCGGACAGTCCCGAGCAAGCAGCTGTTGTGACTAAACGAGCCAACTTGAGCCGCCAGGCGGTGGTGGAGTCAATCGCCGGCAATTTGCAGCTGGGCAGTGACGCACATGGCCTGCCTCTGGGCGCGCGCAACGCGGGCGATGCGCTTGCGCTCGTTGAGCGACGCGCGGGCTATCTGGTATTCGATACCTCGAGTGTGACGGACGGCTACGCGGTGGTGAGTGAAGTTTGGCACCCGGGTTGGAGCGCGACCCTCGACGGCGAACCCGTTGCATTGCAACGGGCTAACGTCGCATTGTTGGGCGTCGCCATCCCACCGGGTGATCACACACTCGAACTCCGTTTCCGTCCATTGCATTTTGATGCCGCACTTCTCGCGTCATCTGCCGGGGCCGGTTTGATTGCGCTGCTGCTCGTCGGGGCGATTCGTTCGAGTGGGGTCGGGCGCGCAAACGTAGCCGCCGGTGCGCTCGATGATGCGCAAGATGATTAAGAAGCTCACGAGCCTCGCCGATTTCCAGTCAGCTTATATTGTCCCGTGGGCACGCAACGTGGTTTGTTTCGAGGCGACCAAAATCTCTCCCGCTCACCCACCGATTTGTAACCTCCGAGGACTTCAGCGGTAGTGACTGAGAAGGAAAATATTCCGGACGAGGACGGCAGTCGCTGGGGCGCGGCTCCGTGGAATTTTGACACGGCGAAAGTCATGAACGACTCAAGCGAAGACAGGATCCGATAACGGGCAGCTGATCTGCCGCCCGTAAAATCGTTGGGGCGGTTGCGTGACGCAATCCTGCTGGTTCTCTTGATATCGCTGCCGTTTGACGTGTCCTGAGTGGGGTCGGGTGTGGCGATCGGCTACGTCATGGGCTCGAGTTTGCAGTGCATCATCGCCGCCACGACTCTCGGTGTGACGATCGCAGCTTTTCGGTGCGAAGGGCGACTAGATCTCAGGGACGTAGATCTCACAAGCGAGCTTGTCGCCGCCCGCAACGTAAAGCAGACGTCCGAGTGCGATGTATTGGTTGATCATCATCGCGAGTTCCGAAATCTCACGGTCGTCAAATTGCGTTCGAAGCTCGGCTTTGAATGCCGCGTCGACGCTGCGGAAGTCGAGAGCGAGCTTTTCGGCAAAGCGAACTGCAAGCGCTTCGCGCGGCTCGAGTTTGCGCTCGGCTTCGGGGAGGTGGATCTGCGCAATCGTCTCTTCGTTGAGTCCTTCACGCGTCGCCGACGCGTGGCGTGCAAACAGTCAGGTGTCGCATTCGTTGAGTTCGGCGACTTTGAGACGGGCCAACTCTTTGATGCGCGACGGGACAACGCCCTGCTTGTGCCCCGCGTTGAAAAGCGTCGTCCAATGGCCCATGAGTTCGGGGATCGTCTTCTGCAGGTTGAGGGGGGCTGCGACTTTGTCGGCGTCGGTTGCGGACATCCTGTTCCTTTGTTCCATTGGGGTCGGAAAATACTATCAGTGCGCGTCGTCGCCCGCCCGCACACGACGTAGGCCGAAGAACAGGAGTGAGGCGATTGCAACGACCCAGCTGACAGCGGAGATCGCAAGGGCCACTCGGGTTGCGATCGGGGCGCGGTATTCAAACAAGACATCGGCTTCACCGGCATTCACGGCAACGCCCTGAAATGCGTGGTTTACCCGGCTCGCGGGTTGGCTCTTACCATTGAGTGTGACGTGCCAGTTGGGGAACCACGCCTCAGCAATGACGAGGGTTCCCGCTCGCTCGAACTCGCATTGAAGCGTGATGGATGTCGGTGTGTGTTTCGGCGCGGCACATGGCGGTGTAGCGCCTACATGATCTGCAGATTCTTGGCGCGCGGCGGCCGTTGTTAGTGGCTGCGCGTCTGGGGGTGCGAGGGCTTTGGCTCCGCCGCCCTGCCAATAGCTGTAACGAAAGTCGGGAGCGGTGTCGTCATCGTCGAGGGTAACGGTGGCAACCCCTCGTTGTGCGAGGGCGCCAATCAACGGCACGGTTTCGCCCATCGTGCCGCTCAGTAGCGCGACTTGGGGATAGAACTGAACGTAAGGCAAAGCGAGTTTGTTCTCGTAGAGTTCAACGCGATCGCTTCCTGCAAGACGTTGAAATGAATCGTTTGCCGGCATCTCCGGGCTGATGCCAGCCACGCGCGAAACGAAGCGAACGTTCGCCAACGCCGAAAGTTCTGCTGCAAGTCGCGTGTTGGTTTCGGCAACATCCGGGCGGGCGCGCGCGATGCGCATCGAGTCGAAGAAGCCCGTTTTTACGATGTCGCCCACGTAGCGTGTGCTCGTCCAGCTGAGCCAACTCCATGCGGCGTCGCGCTTGGCCTGCGTAGTGATCAGCATGTCAGCGACCGGGCTGTAGTGAT
>JBLHOB010000122.1:0-7562 GCA_047619425.1 Myxococcota bacterium | reverse complement strand
AGAAGAAGCTCGGCGTGATCCCGCAAGATGCAGCGCTTACGCCGCGGCCAGCAGAGTTGCGTGCGTGGGATAGTCTCAGCGATGACGAACAACGCGTTGCCGCGCGTTTGATGGAAGTCTACGCGGGCTTTCTCGCGCACACCGACGAACAAGTAGGTCGCGTGTTCGATGCGCTGCGTGAGTTGGACGAATTTGACAACACGTTGATCCTCTACGTCGTCGGGGACAACGGCGCGAGCGGCGAGGGCGGTGGCGACTACGGAACGTGGAACGAGATGGGCCGCATCCAACGCGTGGTCCAAACGCCAAGCGAGTTGCTCGGCAGGCTGGACGCGATCGGGGGAACGACTTCCTATCCTCACTACTCCGCCGGTTGGGCATGGGCGACGAACACGCCTTTTCAATGGGTGAAGCAAGTGGCGTCTCATCTCGGCGGCACCCGCAACCCTTTGGTCGTCAGTTGGCCAAATGGGATCAAACGCCACGGTGGTTTGCGGACTCAGTTTTCGCACGTCAACGACATCGTCCCAACGGTGTTGGAAGCGGTTGGTGTTCCGGCGCCGGTCGAAGTCAACGGCGTTCCGCAACGACCCATCGATGGGACGAGTCTCGTGTATTCGTTCGATGAACCGAAGGCGGAAGAGCGACACCGAACCCAGTACTTCGAAGTCTTAGGGAACCGCGCGCTCTATCACGAGGGTTGGATGGTTTCGGCGCGCAACCGCGTGCGCGTGCCGTGGGGCGATTTGACATCCGTCGTCACAGGCACCGGCCCAGAGATCTGGGAACTGTACGACCTGCGATCCGACTACTCGCAGTCGCATGACTTGGCGAGCGAAGAACCTGCGAAGCTCCAACATCTGCAAAACCTGTTCTGGGCGGAAGCCGGGCGACATCAGGTGCTTCCCATCAGCGGCCGACCTGCCGGTGTGTCGCCATTTCCTGCACTCGGCGACGGTCTTCATGAGGGCGTTTACTATGCCGGTGCTGTGGGGTTGCACGAGTCGGCGGTTCCAAACTTGATGAACCGAAATCACCGGATCGTGGCGGAAATCGTCGTCCCCGAAAACGGAGCCCACGGAGTCCTTGCAACACAAGGTGGCGTTGTTGCAGGGTGGGCGCTCTACATAGACGATGTGGGCCGAGCCGCCTATGTCTACAACTTGTTCGGCAAGAAGGTCACGACCATCACCGGTGTGGATCCAGTGAAACCTGGTGCGGCCAAAATCGAGCTTCGATTCGAATACGACGGCGGCGGTTACGGTCGGGGAGCGGACCTTCGATTGACCGTCAACGGGAAGCCAGTCGCGACGGGTCGAATCGAACGCAGCGTTCCAGCCTTCTTCTCGATCGACGAAACCTTCGACGTGGGCACCGACTCGGGCTCACCCGCTGGCAACTACCCCGCGCGTTATTCCTTTAACGGGCGAATCAAACGCGTCGTGCTGAAGGCCGAGCAGTAGGCGGGACCGGCGAGGTCCGGTCGGTAGATCGCGCGGTTCGCATCGCGCGCAGTTGTCTGTGTGAGACATTCGGATGCTCGCGAGCAACCTGAACTTTCCCGCGCGCGGAGACCCGCTCCGCCATGCGAGCCCAATGGTGCGGCCCGGTGAAGGGGGAGCTAGACGCTTCAGCGTCACTTCGGTGAGCCCGCTTAGTTCGACTTCGATCGCAATCGCCAGCAGGAGGGGGAACCGAGATGTTACTTGCGGCGTACGAAGCCAATTCCGGCCAAGCCGAGTCCAAATAAAACACTCGTTCCTGGCTCTGGGACGACGCTGGGGCTCCAGCTCACGAAAGATTGAAGGTGCCCATAATTCAAATTCGTTCCGAATCCCTGGTGAATGCCGAATCCTCCGGAAGAATTTAGTTGAACTGCCGCGGACCACGTGTACCCATCCAGTTGAGTGATTTGTCCGTGCAGCGTAGTAATGAAACATTGTGTACTTGAAGAGGCGCAACCATTTATCAATCGATATGTGTTGAGATTGTTGATGTCCAAAGCTTGGGAAGTGAATAAATCAGAAATGCTGTCATACAAGCCTTGATTATAGTTGAGGTACTCAGTGGGATAATTCTGGGCATTGTACGATGCGTCGAATGCTGCATCGAAATAGGCATTCCCCGTCGATAGCGGTACCAAGATGTTATTGATGCCCAGGATGGATGTTTGATCATTGTTCCATACGATGGTTGCTGCCGCAGAGGACAAAGGCATAGCGAGCAAGACGGTCAGTACGGTCAACTTCAATAATCTCATGTGTATCCTCATTTTCAGGGAGTGGGACTGACGGTTGAGTGAAGGTTCAATCCAGCGCAGCGTATATCTTGGATCAGCAATAGATTCTCTTCGGCGATTGGTTGATACGGAACCGAGTCTGCTGCCGGTGTCGCAATCGCGCATCACCCAGATGGGTGATAAGCCTGCATTCGCGGGAGAAACGAACGCGGGGCTCTGGATTCCAGTGGACATGTGAACGGATCCCTAGTTGTTGGACCTGTTCCGCACGTGCTCGCCTACGCCGCCGCCGCCGCTTGGATCCCAACGGTGATCATCTGAACGCCGGTCGAGGCGAGGTAATTCAAGCCCCTTTTCCAAGAACGTCCGATAACGAACACTATGTAAAATCCTAACCGAGGAGCCTAAGCTCTCGTAAGCGGGCAATATCCGACCCGCGTTGACAAGGAGACGAACAAAACTCGCCACCTAGCGAGCCGATCCGCCAGGGTTCTAAAGTGATCCCGCAAGCCGGGACTCGGCCGCGGCGGTGCGGATGCTCAGGCGGGTCAAGTATTTGGGGCATCATCTCAGCCGAGAGCGACCGTCGCCTGGTCGCAGGTCATGCCGTGGATGAGAGGCGAGACGTCGGCGATGTGGTGCGCGGGTTTGGCGCGTTTGCCTCCACACCAAGCCACTCCAAACGTGTGGACTGCGCAGCCAGGTGTAGAATAACTGTCGCGTTCCCGCTTTCGAGGGAGTGCTCCACTTCGAGGTTTCAAGGTTCACCATGACGACACCCCAAGCTACGACGAAAAACAACCTTCCGCCCCACGACCCCGCACACGTTCTGAGCGCTGCCTTCCCCGAAAGGGTGAAGCTCGTGTGCCAGAACTGGGCCCACGAGAGCCCCAATGTGCCCGCAGTCTTTGCGCTGTATTGGGTGAAGTACTTCGTTTTTCTGATTGGCATCTGGGCGTTCTGGTGCAGCTTTAATACCGACTACCCGGGCTTCTTCGCCTTCGCAGATTGGGCCTTCACGACAGAGGCATTCAAGAAGGCAATGGTTTGGTCCATGTGCTGGGAACTCTTCGGCTTCGGATGCGGCTGGGGGCCGTCGAACGGGCGTATCGAAAAATGGTTCGGCGGTATTCGCCACTTTGCGCGAGTCGGAACAATCAAACTCCCGCTGCTTCGCGGCGCCCCCCTGGTCGGCGGCGATACGCGGAACGGGCTCGACGTGGGCCTCTATCTATTGAACCAGCTGCTGTTGCTCCGGGTTCTAGTCGCGCCCGAAGTGACGCCCGAGCTCTTGCTGCCGTGTTTCGTGTTAGTGGCGGTCAATGGTGTACTCGACAAGACGCTTTTTCTAGTCGCCCGCTCGGAGCACTACTGGGTTGTGATGGGCGCGCTGACATTTGCCGCGGCGAACGATCTCTGGATCGCTGGAGCGAAGCTCACCTGGTCGTTCATTTGGATTTGGGCAGCGGTCTCGAAATGGAACAGCCATTTCCCGTCCGTCATTATGGTCATGATGAACAACGGGCCCTTCTTCCCGAAGTTTCTCAAGCACAGCCTCTTCACGGACTATCCCGTCGACCTCCGGCCCTCGCGCTTCGCGCATTTCATGGCCTTCTTTGGCCACGTCTCCGAATTTTCGATCCCGCTGATCCTCTTCGTCGCGGTCGCGACGGGCAACGTTTGGCTGCTGCTCGGCGGTTGCATTCTGTTTACCGGCTTTCACTCCTTCATCGGCTTGAACAACCCCGCCGGCATGCCCGTCGAGTGGAACATCCTGATGATCTACGGCGGTTGGGCGCTTTTCTGGTTTCACCCCGAGGTCTCGATCCTCGAGATGACACAGATGCCGGTTCTCTTGAGCTTGATGCTCTTCTCGCTCGTCGCCGTCCCGCTCTTCGGCAACTTCGTGCCGTCGCGCGTCTCGTTCCTTCCGTCGATGCGTTACTACGCCGGCAACTGGGCCTACAACATTTGGCTCTTCAACAAGGAGCGGGGCAGCACCGCCAAGCTCAACAAAATCAAGAAAAGCTGCGGCACCGTGCACGAGCAATTGGCGGATGTGATTGAGGACCCAACTCAGCTCGGGATGGCGATTGCGATGATGAGCGTGACGCGCTTCCTTAATCTCGAGGGGCGCCCCCTTCTCGAAGCGCTGCCCGCCGCGGTCAACAACGCAGATGATTGGGAGTGGCACGAGGGCGAGACTCTCGGTGGCACCATCCTCGGTTGGAACTTCGGCGACGGCCACCTCAACGGTGAACAGCTGCTGCGCGCGATCCAGCCGACCTGCGAGTTCGAAGAGGGCGACGTCCGGCTAATCTCGGTCGAGTCCCAGCCGCTCTTTGGCCCGACGATGCATTGGCGCGTCTACTGCCCCGTTAAGGGCAAGCTCGCCGAGGGGAAGACCCGCATCGCCGACTACAAGGGCCACGCGCCTTGGCCCGAGGGCGAAGTCGCCGAGGCAATCACGGGTGGCTCGGCCTGATCGGTCGGGCCTGACAGCAGGCTTTCGAGCAACGAAGCTCCGTTGCCCAAGTGCCGGACCCGTGCTCGGGTACCGGCGTAAAGGTATAAGTAGTCTCAGCAATGCTATTTCCAGCGAGGTCCGGATTCGCCGCTCCGGTGCTGGACCCGCGTAGGAAGTTCTGAGCGTAAAACTGAACATCGAGATTACCGGCGCCGGCAAAACGGGAGAGATTCTCTTGGATCGTGGTCGTATCATTGAGGGCCAAATTGTACTGGTGTGTATAGGATGGCTTCCTCTGCTTGCTCATATTAGACTCTCCTCGCGGTCCGAAACCCCACAGAGTGTCTCTTAGCTTAGGCCGACCAAAAGTCCGAAAGCTGCTGACGGGATACACTCCTCTGACGAATCCGACTCCCGAGTTTTCCTCATTGGATTTGTAAAATACGATTCATTTCCGTGCGCGGCAACGCGTACACTTACTAGGAAAAATCGACCTTGGAAGAGCCTCAGATGCCCCAACCCGACCTGGTTACCCTGTGGGAAGATCACTGCCGTTATGAGTTCGAAACCCGAGACGTCGACGCCACTATGGCAACCATGGTGGAGGAACCGTACGTCAACCACATACCTACGATGACGGGCGGCGTCGGCCACGACCAACTCAAACGTTTTTACAAGTACCACTTCATCGGCGAAAACCCAGCCGACACCGAATTGGTACCGATCAGTCGCACAGTGGGCTCCGACCAGTTGGTGGATGAGATGCTGTTCAAGTTCACCCACACCAGCGAGGTCGACTGGATGCTGCCCGGAGTGGAGCCGACGGGCAGACGGGTCGAGATCCCCCTGGTCGCTATTGTTAAATTCGTAGAGGGCAAGGTTGCCCACGAGCACATCTACTGGGACCAGGCATCCGTGCTGGTGCAGGTCGGCTTGCTCGACCCAAAAGGTCTTCCGGTGGCGGGGGTGGAGACAACGCTCAAAGTCATCGACAATTCACTCCCGAGCAACAAACTCATGACCCGTTGGGTAACCAGCGCGGACAAGCCAATCTAAGGGCGAAGCAGCAGCTGCTTTGCGTCAAGTAAAGGATGCATTGGCGCCATAAGTCGCCATAGCACCGAGTATCGCCAGATCGACTTCCTCGAGTCGGCTGTAGTTCCTGAGCCGTCGACTGCGCTGCTGCTCGGCATGGGGCTCGTTGGTTTGAGCGCTCGCCGCCGACTCCGCTAGTCAAACGTCTCGAAGAAACCCTTCCTTAACCGCCCGGGTCTTCACTGGCTGGGGCGGTTTTGGATTTGGAGCGGATCGCGCAAGGGCTGGCTCAGCTCGAATGACGCTTGCTCAAGGCAACAGTTCGCAACAGCGCGACTTCGGCCTCGTCATAGGGTCGTCCGTCGTTATGGAGTAGATCGTGGAACCACGGCGCGGAGTCGTCTTCAGGTCGCTTCAACCAACTCTTCCACGAGTACTTCGTCTGGCTTCGGCCGTCGACGAGTCCCCAGCACCAGGCGTCAACATCATGCTCGGCTAGATCCTTGATCAGGGAGACGGGTGAGCCCAGGGTGCGGGCCATCCACTCGGTGCAAAGCAGCGGTCGCTCGTAGCGCGCTAGATACGCGATGGTTCCGAGCAGCTTTTCTCGCGCGGAGTACGAGTGAAATGAAATTACGTCCGAGCGCCCAAGCATCGTCCGTGCGAGTGGGCTGACTTTCTCAGCAGCGCCATTCACGCCGAGGTATACGCCGGCGGTTAGAGGTTGCTCGGGATCGATCGCCTCGCACCAGTCGAAAACTTGGTTCAGCAAGCCGTCTGCGAACCGTGTTTTGTCGCGGAGTTCTTTGCGCGGATAGCTAATCGCATTGGTTTGATCGGGCTCGTTGAACAGATCCCACGCTACGACACGGCGGTCCGCCTTGAAGCGAGCAACGACTGCATCTACGTAGGGTCGGAGTTCCTGCCAGCGTGTCGGGTCGCCCAGAATGGCTCGGCCAGGTCCTTGTACCCAGATCGAGTTATGCAGGCGTGGCCGCGGTTCGCGCTGGGGGCCAAGTGCGGGGTCGGGATGCCAGACGCCATCAAAGAGGACGAACATCACCGCAACCCCGTGCCGGTCGGCGATGGCAAGAAATTCATCAATGCGCTCGAGGAACGCCTCTCCTTCCGCCGCCCAAAGAAGGTCGTGAAGAAATACGCGCAGGCTGTTCATTCCCACACCCACTGCCCAGCCGATCTCGCGATCGATCGTCTGGGGGTCCCAAGTTGCGGCCTGCCACATCTCCAACTGGTTGCCCGCACTCGACGGAACGAAGTTACAACCGTGAAGCCAGCCGCGTTCTTCGCGCCAGAGTCGCGCACGCTCAGTCGACCATCGAGCTTGCGAAGGGACCGGCACGGTCCAGCGACGCGGAAAGGCAGCTCGCGCCATGCCGGCCAGAGTTGATGCGAATGAAATAATGGGATGCGGCATAGGTGGAGTCTACTACGTCAGCGATGCACGTGACCTACTGCCAGTAAGTGAATCGCCCCGGTGATCCCGGAGACCAATTGAGTAGGCTCCGACCCCTTTGGCCTAGCCTCATTGCCCTTCATGGTACAGCGTTGTCGTACGAGTTCCCAACGGTTCCGACGGATGCTTCAACGCCCGCTTTGGTCAAGCGATCCGAGTGCCGAATCGATAGCGATTGAACTTGGCGATCCGAATGGTGCATGAGATCGCTGATGCCGGGGCGAGCGTGAAGCACCTGCTCCAAAGCATCGAGAGCAAGGTCTCTTCGCAACGAACTCAACATGCGCCAACCAACGGTCTTGCGTGAGAAGACATCGGTGAGGCCCGCCACGTAGGCGAAGCTCTCT
>JBLHOB010000121.1:0-7602 GCA_047619425.1 Myxococcota bacterium | reverse complement strand
GAAAATCCAACCGGCAGTCGTCATGATTGGCCTCCGTGTAATGTTGGTGAATTGCCATCTTGTGCTTCGAGGTTGTCCCACCGCTTTCCGGCGATATATACCAACACGAGAAAGAGCGCGAGCACGGCCGCGATGACCCCGACGGTCATCAACGGGACACCGCCCTTCGATAGGTTGTCAACGTAATCGGGCATTGACTGCGTGCACCAGAACACGAAGATCGTCAGCAAGTACACAGGCGATACGTATTTGATGACGAAGCGGAAAATCTTCGGCATGCGCATCTCTGCACCGCGGTGGGTCTCTTCGATACCCCGGTCGACGCCGAGCACCCAACCGTATAGGACCACCTGGAGTGAGGCGAGCACGAAAATCAGTGCGGTGCCCACCCAGAAATCCATCGTGTCGAGAGCCGTGAGACCTTTGCTGAAGTAAATGACGAACAGCGAGCCAGCGGCCGTTAGCAGGCCCAGCAATAGGACGCTTTTCTTGCGGTTGATGTTGAGGCCTTCTTCGAGGAAGGCGATCCCGGGCTGCAGCATCGAGACGCTGCTTGTGACCGCCGCCAGAAAGAGCATGAAAAACCACAAGAAGCCAAAGAACCAGCCACCGGGCATGTGCATGAAGACGACGGGAAGGGCGTTGAAGCCGACGCCGAACGTGCCCCCTACCGTACCCGCGGCGCCGAGGAAGATGAATGCTGCCGGGATCGTGATCAAGCCGCCAAGGCAGACCTCGAAAAACTCGTTGGTTGACAAACTCGTAAGCCCGGTCAACACAACGTCATCGTCGCGCTTCAGATAACTCGCGTAGTTGATAATGATTCCGAAGCCGACCGAAAGGCTGAAGAAGATCTGTCCCGTTGCGGCAAGCCAGACACCCGGGTCTGCGAGACTGGTAAGCCAACTGCCGCCGGTGTCGACGCTCTTCGGGTTCCACATAAAGCCGAGGCCGTTGATGACGTTCTGGTCGGGCAAGGCTGGGTTTGGAGTGCCGAGGGTGAGGACGCGCACGAGCACCACCAGTGCGCACAATGCCATCAGCGGGACTGCGTATTTGCAGAAGGTTTCGATGCCGTTGCTGATGCCGCGGTAGATGAGGGTGAAGTTGATAGCGAATACGCCGGCCCACAGGAGTAGCCCCGTGTCGAGGGAGCCGTTGTAGATCACGCCGTCGGATTCGATGCCCACAAAAGAGCCAAAGAAAGCCGAACTTTGCTCGCCGTACGCCGAGGGGTCGGGGCCGAGGTCAATTGCGCCGGTCAAATACGCGATCGCATAACCGAGGCACCACGACTCGATCACGACGTAGTACATGTAGATGACGATGGGGATTAGGACGCCGAGGGCCCCCGCGTATCGCCAACTGCGTTTGCCCGCTACCGAGCCGTAGATGGCCGGGCTTGAGTGAAAGCCGCGGCTTCCTCCCATCCGACCCATCGTCCACTCGGCCCAACAGATCGGAATTCCGAGCAGCAGAAACGCGATGAAGTAGGGGACCATGAAAGCGCCACCGCCGTTTTGTGCGGCTTGGCCAGGGAAGCGCAAAAAGTTTCCCAGCCCCACGGCAGAACCCGCCACTGCGAGAATGACGCCGATTCGGCTTGTCCATTGATCGCGACTCCCGCGAGATTGCGATTGAGAATCGCTACTCGTACCTGTCGAACCATCGTCTTGCATTGGCTAGAAGCCCCCCCCATGCACAATCACCAGCGAAACGTAATCGTCTTGCTGGCTATGTACAACGTGTGACCGAACTGCGCCGTAGCGCCGTACGATCAATACGGACCTCATCTGTTCGGGTGATTCGCGCCAGATCTTGTGAAACAGAACCGCTACGTTCGCCTATTGATAAGCCGGTGTAGGGAAATTACATTAATTCCCGACAGGTCACTTTTGAATCCGGTGCCAATAGAAGCAGTGGATACACGGAATCGCTGGCTCGATTCTTTGTATGAGGTGAGGCTCTCTTGGGTTCGCGCTCGATGACATCGTATGGACTTCGCTTACTGGCCGCCTTGCTTTTGGGCTTTTCGGCGTTCGTTGCGATTGGCACGTTGTTGGCGCGGACGCCGACACACCCCGACCACGGTGCAAGCGCATCCCTGCTCTTGCTCGGTGATACGGGCAAGGTGCATCGCCCGCTAGCGCCGCTGCTAGAGGGTCAGTTTTCAGTGGCCGCCGATCTGGCCGCCGAAGACCGCGCACATCCGGTAGACGCGCTGCTACTGCTCGGCGACAACTTCTACATGGATGGCTTGCTCGAACAAGAGCTTGCAGCACGGGTGAAACTAAATCTCGTGTGGCCGTACTGTCATTTCGTCGCGTTGGGTGGAGCGCGTTCGCATGAAGTGTCGGGGGTGTGCCCGCCAAGCGCTGCGGACGCAGACAAGCGTCCCATTTACGCCGTGCTCGGAAATCACGACTACGAAAGTGCTGAGAGTCCGTCGTTGCAACAAGATGCGATCCCGGCTTTCGTAACGAATTGGTCGCTTTCTACGCGGTTTGCGGTGAATCGCGAATTGCCCAACGGCTTGAGTTTGATTCTTCTCGACTCGCACAACTACCGGCGCGATGGTGCGGAAGAAGAACTGGCCGAAGCGCTCACCGCTGCCAAGGGTCCGTGGCGCGTGCTTGCTGCTCACATCCCGATGGCGATTGGCGAATCGGGCAATGAGCCCGAAGTGCCGGACGGCAGTCTCGAGTTTCAGCAGTTTGTCGAAGGCGCGATCAAACGCGCTGGGGTGCGCGTGCACCTCTATGTGTCGGGGCATCATCACAGCCTTCAGGCCATTACCGGTGGCGGTGCCCTCGGACCCAGCCTTCACGTTGTGGCGGGCAGTGGAGCGCGGCCCCGGGCGATTGCGATGTCGCATTCGCGTCGGGTGTTTGCGGCCGAGGCCCTTGGCTTCGCGCGCCTGGACCTCGTCGAGCGCGGAGAGAATTCGCGCATGGTTGTTCAACTCTTCCAATCTCCGGTCATCCCGCTGTTGCGCCTAGGCTTCCCGCGGATCGTTGCCCGATGGTCGATTGACGCGGATGGGCAAGTCTCTCGCGAACCGTGAGCGCCGCCGCCTCCCTAGCAATGCGATTTGCACCTTAAAGATCTCGCAGGTGCCGCCCGACATACTGTATGCGGCGCGCGCTGGGGACAGGGCGCAATGGGGCCGCTTTGTTGTGCTTTCAATTGCAGAGAATCGAGAAGTTTTCGACCATGATGAACCGACTGAAGTTTCAGATCAAAAAGGCATTGGGAATCGAGTTTTCCATGCTCGAACGCTCAGTCATCGAAGTCGAGAATATCCGCGAAATGCGGAAGCTCTTTGATTGGCAAAACGAGCCGACTCTCGACGACCCCAAGCTAGATGACTTTGACTACCCCGAAGACTTGAATCTTCGCAGGCTCCACGACGCTGAAGTGGTGGGGGGCGTGATGTCGAATCTGGCAGGTGCAAATGCCCTTGAGATCGGCACGGCCGAAGGTCACATGACCGCGTTGATGGCGCAGAGCGCGCCTGAGTCGACGATCTACACAATGAACATTCCTCCCGAAGAGCTCGAACGAGGGGAGGGGGGCACCCTCACAACCAGCGCAGTTGAGCGCGAGCGCATCGGCCGGTTCTACCGTGAGCGCGGGTGCGAGAACGTCCAGCAGATCTACGCCAATTCGAAGACCTGGAAGCCGGACATCGGGCCGATTGGTGCGGCATTCATCGACGGTTGTCACGACGCCGAGTATGTCTATAACGACACGTGCAAGGCGCTGGAGATCGCCCAGCCCGGCAGCTACATCCTCTGGCACGATTTCAACTTCGGCCTCGCTCGCAGCTATGGCTGGATCTACGAGGTCTGCGTGGGGATCGAGGAGCTGTATCGCAACAAAAAGCTCCGGGGCCGGATGTATCACTTGCGAGATTCCTGGGTCGGTTTGTACCGCGTACCGCCCAACGAGTGAGAAGCGCCTCCCGCGCGTTTTCCAGTCTCACGCGAACTTCCAAAATTCAATTGAAATCTCAGCAGTAGCGGCAACTTTGCCGATGAGAAGCGTGCGGCCGTAGTGCCGGCGCGCTTCCCAATTTGCTTGCTAACCCAACGCTCGGAGTTGAGACCTCGATGAACCCAATCGTGATCGAAAACAATCACTCACTCAAAGGCGTGATGAGTGACCTTTGGGACTACCGCGAGCTGTTTTTGTTTTTGGCGTGGCGCGACTTGTTGGTTCGCTACAAGCAGACCGCCATCGGTTTGGCGTGGAGTGTGATCACGCCTCTGCTTACGATGGTCGTGCTGACCTTGGTGTTTGGCCGCATCGCAAAGCTTCCTTCGGCCGGTGTCCCTTATCCGATTTTGGTTTTCGCGGCACTGCTTCCATGGCAGTTCTTCAGCAGTGTGCTGAGCCAGAGCAGTGCGTCCTTGGTGAACAACCGCAACATGGTTTCGAAGGTCTACTTTCCGCGGATCATCATCCCCAGCACTCAGGTTGTTGTGAGCCTGACGGACTTTGTCATTTCTCTCGGGATTCTGGCGGGCCTTATGGCTTGGTACGGTGTGGCGCCGTCGCTGCGATTGCTGGTCCTGCCTCCCTTGATACTGCTTGCGATCTTTACGTCGTTGGGTGCGGGCTATTGGATCTCAGCCCTGAACGTCAAGTATCGAGACTTTCGCTACATCGTTCCCTTCATGGTGCAGTTCGGTCTCTACGCTTCACCTGTTGGTTTTTCAAGCGATGTCGTGCCCGAGCAATGGCGCTTGCTCTACTCACTCAATCCCATGGTGGGCGTAATCGATGGCTTTCGCTGGGCGATTGTCGGGGGTAGCGCACCCATTTATGTCGAGGGGCTTGTCTTCTCGGTCGTTCTGGCAATCACGCTTTTTGTAAGCGGCGTGGTGTTCTTCCTCAAAACCGAACGCAAATTTGCGGACGTCATATGACGGCGATGATCGAAGTCCAAGGACTCGGCAAGGAATACTCGATTCGCCACGAAAAGGCGGGCCAGTACGAGACCTTGCGCGAAGCCATGGTTCTCGCCGGTAAGAATGCCTGGCAGCGCGTCGCGCATCCGTTCTCGGAGAACACTTCTGCGGCGGAGATCGAAGCATTCTGGGCGCTACGCGATCTCAATTTCACGATCGAGCGCGGCGATCGCGTTGGGATCATCGGGGCCAACGGTGCGGGCAAGTCCACCTTGTTGAAGGTGTTGTCACGCATTACCGAACCCAGCGTTGGACGCGTCACCCTGCACGGCCGGGTTGCGAGCCTGCTCGAGGTAGGGACGGGCTTTCACTCGGAGTTAAGTGGCCGCGAGAACATCTACCTAAACGGCGCCATCCTCGGGATGACGCGTCAAGAAATTCGCTCGAAGTTTGATGAGATTGTGGCCTTCGCCGAAGTGGATCGCTTCTTGGACACGCCAGTCAAGCGCTACTCGTCGGGCATGTATGTACGTCTCGCGTTTGCGGTGGCTGCTCATCTCGATCCGGAAATCTTGATCGTCGACGAGGTGCTCGCAGTCGGCGATGCGGCTTTCCAGCGCAAATGTCTCGGCAAACTGGGTGAGGCCAAAGAGGACGGCAAGACGGTTCTGTTTGTGAGCCACAATATGCAGGCCGTAAAGCAGTTGTGTGATCGCGGCATCGTGCTCAGTGCCGGCGAAGTCATCTTTGACGGCAGCGCGGGCGATGGCGTCGAGCACTATTTAAAGTGCGGAGACTCCGCTTCTCCGTTGGCCCAGCTGGCCGAGCACATCGCACTCGTACCGGATGATCCGGACTTTCGATATGAGTCGATCACGCTGACCCAGGACGGTGAGGCGGTCGATCACATCGACAACAGCAAGCCACTCGAAATCGAATTCTTGTACGAAGTGTTTCGAGACGTGAAGGGGCTGCGGGTCTACTTTGATCTCTGCGACAGCGAAGAAACGTTGCTCTTTCGAAGTTTTCACGACGAGGACAACGACGAGATTCCGACCGTACGACGCGGGCGCTATCGCAGCCGTGCGGTGATTCCGGCCGATCTGCTCGGCCCTACGTCATATCAAATCATTTTTCGCTCGACGATCTACAACACGCGCACCCTTGAGCCCAAGAACGGGCTTCGCGCCTTGTTGAATGTCGAAAGCGCCGGGCGCTACAACCGCGCATATCTTGGGGACACGTTTCGCGGCAAGATTGCTCCTTCCCTCGAATGGAAGACGGAGTCGCTGCCGTGATGGCGAGTGACCACAGGGACCACGATTCCCTTCGCACGGGGGGCGTTGGCAATGGGTAGCGATCCGCGACGAATCAAGACCTTGCTGATCTACCAGGACTACGCGCCGGGTGCCGCAGCGTTTTACCAGTCGCATATCGCGACGTTGGTAGCGGCCGGATTTGATGTGAAGGGGTTTTGCATTACGCCGAATCCGCCTGCGAAGCGCTTCGCATTTCCGGAACTCGACCGCATGTGGCGCCGGGGCGACCCCGTGCTGGGCAAACTCTACGAAGCTCTTGCTGAGCAGGCGCGTGATCGCGACGTGTCGATCCTGTTTAACGGCGCCAACCTGCATCCCGAGTTTCTGCGAGAACTCTCGACATTCAACGCATACATGTGCTTCGATGACCCCGAGAGTTCAGAGCTGATCTCGAAGCCGGTTGCCAAGTACTTCGATGCTTCATTCGTGGCGAACATCGCATCTCTCGAGCAGTACCGCGCATGGGGCTGCAGCAATGTCTTCTATCGCCCCTTCGGCTTTCATACTTCGCACGTCGACCCGGACATCGATGTCGAGCAGATTCGCTCCGACGAGAAGGATATTGACGCTTCGATTTTTTGTGAGCGCATAAGCCCGTGGCGCAAAGAGCGCTTGGATTTGCTCGAGGAGGAGATTCCTACGCTGTATGGCCGCGGTCACGGTTGGCCGTTGGGCTACGTCGGCGATGATGAAATGATGAGTGTGTACCGACGGTCGAAAATCGGGATCAATCTGCACAACTCGACCGGGCCGATCAATTTCCGAACCTTTGCGTTGCCGGCAAACGGCGTCATGCAGATCTGCGACAACAAGTATTTTTTGGGGCAGATCTTCGAACTTGGAAAAGAGGTCGTCGGCTATAGCGAGATCGAGGAGGTGCCGGACTTGGTGCGCTTCTATCTTGCCAACGACGATGCACGGATGCGCATCGCACAGGCGGGGTATGAGCGCGCGCACCGTGACTACGGCGAAGCCCAGATTTTTTACACCCAGATGACGCAGATCGCGGGGCTGTTGTAATGGCGTCTGACGAGACAATCGCCTTTCGCGTGCGACGTAAAGTCAGCAGGTGGCTTGCGAGTCGCGGCTATGAGCTCACCCGGATTCGCCCCGACGATGCCAACGGGTTTGGTGAAAACCAAAATCCACAGGCCGATAAACTGTCCGATCGACTCGCGCGCTTTGAGCAGGGTGATGGGTTCGAGTCTCCCCAGGAGCGTTGTCTTAGCCAGGCGATCGCAAGGTTTATTGGGGATGCACATACGGTAGTCGCGATGGGCCCTGGCACGGGGGTATTTGAGAAGTTTGTCTCGGTCGACGCGGCGCTCGATATCGTCGGGCTTGTTCCGGACGCCGACTATTTGGCGTGG
>JBLHOB010000120.1:0-7695 GCA_047619425.1 Myxococcota bacterium | reverse complement strand
GTACCAAAGCTATTGGCTTCGGGGCGGCGTTTACTTCACCGCTCAAGATGCCCTGTTTTGGATCATCCTCGGCGTGCTCGTCATCATCAACGCAGCCTGGGAAACCAAACACCCTCGACGGCGTTCACTCTCGAACAAGTTCGTCTTCCGAAACACCGCGACATCGGCGCTCAAGACCATGGGCGTATTTGCAACCCTCGCCATTCTCTGGTCATTGTGGTCGTCTCAGTCCATTGAACAGTGGCTCTCTCTTTGGCGCTTCGTCGATGGCGACTTCTTCTTCAACGGCGCCGTGGTGCTACTGCTGGTCGCCGCAGCCAAGTTTGGCGTCGAGTTCATCAATCGCTATCGCCAGGGCTTGCTGATCGGCACCGTGCCCAAGGGCGCGCGATTCATGCGATTCGCACAGGTGGCTGCGGTTACGGTGCTGCTGCCCGGCGTCGTCATCTACATCATTGGCGACTCGCGCCTCCATCGACGCGTCGATGAGAGGACTCGCTTCATTCTCACGAGCTTGAAGAGCAATCAGCCCAACACATCGGATCTACGCTCGATCGAGCGGGGCTATTACGAAAACCTCTTTGATGCGGCGAGCAGTAACTTTGTCGATAGCGGCAACCAGGCTCCTGCGAACTGGGTCGACTTTCCCGACATTCCGCTTCTTCGCGAAACGGGCGACATGCGTTTTTGGACGCTGCAGGCGTCGCGCAGCGAGACCATCAACGGCTTCAGTGTCTCGACCAACGCTCTCGGCTTGCGCGACAAGGAATACGATCGCATCAAGCCGGCAAACACCTACCGGATCGCAGTGCTCGGTTCTTCCCACGTAATGGGCTGGAGTGTCAACGACGGCGAATCGTTCACTGCAGTCGTCGAAGAAGCGATCAACAACGAACGAGCCGATGGCAAGCGAGTCGAAATTCTCAACTTTGGCGTCGGCGGATATAGCGCGATCTGCCAACTCGGCGTGATGCGTGAGTTGGCACTCGACCTCGACCTCGACGCCGTCTATTACATCGCCCACGGCGTCGAAGCCACGCTGGCAACTGAGCGCCTTGCCCGACTTGCGCAGTTGAACCTTCCGCTCGAAGACGAGTTTCTCCGCGACATCGTCAAGCGCGCAGGCATCTCTCCCACCATGTCGCAGCTTGCAATTCAGCGCGAACTTCCGCCCTTTGCAGAAGAAATTACTGGCGAGTCATTCAAGGCGCTCGCCGAGATCAGCCGCGAAGCCGGGTTGCTACCGGTTTGGATCTACATGCCGCGCGTCCCCGAGCGCAACATGAATCCCGAGCCGATTGAAGCATTGATTCGTCAAGCCAAAGAGGCTGGCTTCATCACGCACGATCTAAGCGGAATCTACGACGACTACGAAGTCGACGACATCGCAGTCTCGACGTGGGACCTGCATCCCAATGCCGATGGTCACCAGATCATGGCCGACGAAATGGTCAAGATGATCCGCTCGGACAAGCGGCTCTCCGATCCGCTTGCTGGAGCTGAAAGCAAGCCGTAGGACATCGGGCAGCGCGCTTACTCGAGTTCGAGATACTTCATCATGATGTCGAAGATCTCGGGTTGCGTCACCATGCTGGGTACCAGCCCGCGCCCTGCTTCGTTGGCGTAGAGCGGCACGTTTACGCCGGTATGCTCTTCGGCCTTGAAGTCGTTGGTCGCATAGTTGATCGCCATCACCGAACCCTCAGGCGTGAGCAAACGAGCGAGGTACCCGGGCGTATAGACCGGGACGCCGAAGCGGCTGAACAGACTCTCGTCCGGCACCACCTGAGCGGCATGACCGTGGTCCGAGGTTACCAGGATCAGCGTGTCGGGTTCGCGATTCGCAAATACCAGCGCGCTGCGCAGAGAGTCTTCGAGTTGCTCAAGCTCGCCGATCGACCCACAAGAGTTTCGAGCGTGCGATTGCTTGTCGATCGATGCACTCTCGATGGTCAAGAAGAAGCCTTTGTCTTGCTTGGCCAAGTGCGCGAGTGCCGCGTCGGTCATCTCCTTGAGAGTCGGCATCCCCGCAAAGCCTGGATTGTCTTCGCAGGTCATCGGCTCGGGCAATGTGACGCTGCCTAGATAACGATGAACGCGATTCATCAAACTCGGCTCGGGCTTCTCGGCAGTACGCCCTCCCGTACCCTGCCATTTGACCGGCATGGTGCTCGGCGAGAAAACCCCCAGGAGCTTTTTGTCGGCAGGTGCGTCCACGAGTTCGCTCGGCTGAGTAATTACGTGATAGCCGTTGGCCTTGGCTGCATCCGTGACTGTTTGCCCACCCGCTTCGACGTTGGGGGCAAAGTGTTTTGCTCCGCCACCGAGAACGACGTCGACATCCGAATCTGCGATTTGTTCGGAGATCGAGCCCTTGCCACCGTTGCGCTTGAGATCCGGCGCACAATCGTCCATCGAGAACCCGCGATATTCGATCTCCTCCATCGTTTCGGGGTTTTCGCAGTACCTGCGGCTGATGTGTGCAACAAAGGACGCTGGTGTTGCGTCGGTAACGCTTGCAGTTGAAACGATGCCCGTCGCCATCCCCGCGGCGGAGGCCTTTTCAATGATGGTTGCAACGTCCTTGTCCGTACCCGCAGTGGTCGCGATTCGGCCACGACTCGTGACAATGCCCGCAGCGAGGGACGTGGCCGTGTTGGCAGAGTCGGCGACGTAGACCGGCTTGCCCGGCACTTCGTCAGTTACGGTCAACACTTGAGCCGCGCTGCGCACTGCCAGTCCGTCCATCTCAAGTCGCCCCGCCGCCCCAACGAGATAGTTGCGGGCCGCGGTGATCTGATGATCATCCATGCCATCCCCGATGATCAGGATCACATTGCGTGGTCCTGCATGAGACGCCGAGGCCCCAATGATCAATGCGAGGAATAAGGATAAGTACAACGAGGTGTGCACACGCATCATAAACTCTCCTGTGTGGCGGCTACGAGGTGACAAGTGAAAGTCGGGTCGATTGTTGCCGACGGTGCCGGCTTGCAGTGACTGAATGCGACAGAGCTAAGCACTCACCGCTTCATCACTCGGCTCAGAGTTGACAGCGAACTCCTTACCGAAGGGCTTGAACATCAAGATCAATGCCGGCATCAGCAAGAAATCAGCGACCAAAGCCGCGACGATCGTCGTCGCGAGTAGAATCCCTCGCATCGCATTGCTGTCGAGCAGCGAGAGGAGTAGCACCAGAAAGCCCGCCACCAGCGCAATGGAAGTGATCAAGACAGCTCGCCCAACGTCGTGTAGAGCTTTGTCGAGCGCGGCCCTGTAGTTGCCGAGGCGACCGAATTCGTATCGTACGCGAGACATCAGGTGGATCGTGTCATCGACAGCAATCCCCATCGCGACCGCTGCAATCGAAACCTTGTTGTAGTCGAGCGGGATACCGAGCCAGCCCATGACGCCCAACGTCAGCAATACCGGAGACAAGTTGGGGATCATTGCGATCATGCCGATCTTGACCGAGCCAAAGATGCCGCACATCACAATCGCGATCAGCGTGAAGGCGATCGTGAACCCCCAGATCTGACTGCTGATGATGTAGTCGAGAAGTTTGACCCAAAGCGCCCCGATTCCGGTGAGCTTCGAAGTCGACGCCTCCAAAGGATGCTCTTCGAGTTCGTGCTCAAGGGCTTCGACCAACTCAGCAGTCTCACTGGTCATCGCCAAAGCGAGACGATATTCCAGCGAGGCGTGTTGGTAGTCTGAAGACACAAACTTACTCGCCTCGGACCCGCCCGCGCTTTCGTAGAGAATCAGATACTGCGCCGCCAACTCTCGACTGTCTGGCAGGACGTGGTACTCGGGATCCTCGCCGTGAAAGCTCTGATTTAGATCCTTCAGGACATCGACAATCGAATACGACTTGCGAACGATATCCCAGTCCTTACCCCATTCTTGAATACGCTCTATCTCGCGAAGCACTTCCGGGTTCTTCACGGCGTCGGGTTCGCCCGAATCGAACAGGACGATGAGGTTGGTCACTCCACCCATCACTTCGTCGACGGTGACGGTTACCTGTTTGATCGGCATTCGGCTTGAGAAGTCGTCGAGCCAGTTGGAGTCGACCACCATGCGACTGATCCCGATAAAGGACAAAGCAAACAACAATGCAAACACGGCGACCAGAGCCGAAGACCGCTTCAGGACCAGATTGAGCACTACGCCCAACAGCCCGCGAATCGCATTGCCGCCCATGACGATGCTCGATGCGCCGGACGCAGCCTTAGCGCGGGGCGTCTTGCGGCCGAAGGAGAGCAACGCCATCAGCAGAGTAAACGAGAGGACAAATGAAGCCATGATCCCGAAGGAGGCGTAGACCCCCTGATGGGCAATGCTCTTGATCGGCGCGAAACTCATCGACCCGAAACCAATCGCGGTCGTAACACTCGTAAACAGGCAAGGCGTGCCGACGAGATAGAAGGTCTTGACCAACGCGGCTCGACGGTCGCGGAATTCGGCAAACCGCGAGCGGAACTCCGACAATATGTGGACCGAGTGTGCGACTCCGATCGCAGTAAGCAGTGTCGGCACCGCTTCAAAGCTCATATCGAGCTTCCAGCCCACAGCGACCACGAACGCGACGGTCATGATCACACTGAGTTGCACGACCACAACGGGCGCAACCATGCCGACAATCGAACGGAAGAAGAGACACAGGACCACGGCGATCACCGCCGCGGTCACGGCGCTGAGATAGCCACTCTCCTCGGTGAGAATCACATTGAACACGGCGTTCATCGGGACGTCGCCCGAGTGATAGAAGTTAATCCCCGCGTACTCCGGGCGCGCAAGAATCTCATTGATCGCGGTATCGGTTACCTGGGGGTAGAGGTTATAGATGCCGTCGCCGCCGTCGGGGTCGAGGCGGATTTCGTCGAGTGGATCGGTACTTGAGCGGTCCATCTCGATGATGATTGCGCCGTACTTCCCGTCCGCACTGATGATGCCACCGACAAACATCGGCTTATTGAGATAGCGCTCGCGCAGATCAAGCAGCTCTTCTTGAGTCTCGGGGAATTCGTCGACCAGCTTCGTGATCTCGATGCTGTCGTCTCGCCCCTCCATCAACTCGGCACTTGCGACACTTTGCACTTCATAGACAAAGGGCACCTCGTCCTCGAGGGTCTCTGTTAGCTGCACAATCTTGCGCATGACCTCGAGATTCCACGGACCATGAGGTGCATCGGGCGCTTCGTACAAGATGTAGGAGACCTCGTCGGAGCCGAAGTCTTCCCGGTACTGATCGTAGTGCTGGAACGTCGGGTCGCCGACGTTGAAGTACGCCTCATAACTGCTGTCGATCTCAGCTTTGCCCGCAAGCACCAGGCTACCGGCCAAAAGGCCGAACGAGATCGCGACAACCCACCAGCGGTTGTCGAAGGACCAGCCGCCGATCGCCGCAAATGTTTCATTTAGACGCGTGACAAGGTCGCGCGGGGCATTCGGTTCAGAGTTCACAAGTCACTCTCAAATTCTTGGGACCGCGGGCCAGACGCTAGTCAATTGACAGCCGAGATTCGAGACGGGGGCGGCCTCACCCCCCTTCTTCCTTACAAGCTAACCGGCTACGCCTCGACAGGTGAGTAGCGAATCAGAACGCGAGTCCCGGTCGAGAGCCCTTCCTTAAATCGAGGGCCCCAACTTTGCCAATCCGCAGTGTATTTTTCGCCGAATACGACAAGAGAGCGAGTGTCGACGTCCTTGTCCTTCTCAATGCGAGCCCTTGCGACGCAAGCCGCTGCGGCACGAAAATTCTCCCCGGCTCTCTTCCAAACTCCATGTTCGCCGACCCAGAGCCGGGCGCGGGTGAGCCCACGCCCCATAGCAATGGCGAGCCAGCCATCGGGCAGATGCCTTGCGAGCGAGCGCTGTGAGCGAGAGGCTCCTCGCCACCGGGAGGCAAGCGAATTACGCTTCCTTCTATGGCCGCACCGCCCACAGCACAGGGATCACCCCAAGCATCTCTTCCAAAGAGTGGCGCGCAAGCCAGTTGGCTCTATGGGCGTGGCGTGGACCTGCTCATTGGATGCTGTGGCATCTACACCCTGTCGATCCCGCTGCTCTTGGCATATTCGGCGTCGACCGGCTCACGGCAATGGCCGATCGCCCTAACCATTTTATTGGCCATGGCAATCAACGCGCCTCACTACGGCGCAACCCTCGTACGACTCTACGAACAGAAAGAGGACCGTCAGAAGTACGTCTTCTTTACCGTTCACGTGACATTGGCCGTCACGGCTCTGTTTTTCGTGGCAACCCGCAACGTTTGGCTCGCATCGCTCGTTATCACTGCCTACGTAACCTGGAGCCCGTGGCACTTCTCGGCGCAGAACTACGGCTTGCTCGTGATGTTCTTGCGCAGGCAGGGCATCGCATTCGACGACACCACGAAGCGGCTGCTTTACGCGTCGTTCATTTTTTCGACCGCGATGGCGATCGAAGGGATCCAGGCTACGAGTTCGGACCTGGTTTTTGCCCCGGCGACGTTTCGCGCGCCCAACATGCCGGACGTCATCCAGATCGCGTTCCTGCGGGACTACGCGAGCCCGATTCTTTGGACCACCGGCGCACTCTACTTGGGTTGCCTATCCGCAGCACTGTATCGGCTGCGCGCTTCCTTTGGCGCAGGCTACGGCCCCATTGCTGCGTTGATCGTCACCCAGGCTCTGTTCAGCGCAATCCCTGTTGCGGGAGCGCGGCTCTTTACCTCGGGCGAGCTCTCGCTGGCCTTCGCGCCGGTGTGGCTCTCGATGGCGCACTCGGCTCAGTACCTGTGGGTGAGTGCCTACTTCGCCAAGCGGTCCAACCCCCAAACCAGCTCGGCGCGATTTCTCGGTAAAGCTTTTTTGGCGGGCTCGGGCATTACGGTTTTGCCCGCTCTGCTATTCGCCCCGTCGCTGCTCGGCACTCGCCCTTGGGACGCCGGCCTGGCCGGATTGGTCTTTGCCGTCGTGAATCTCCACCACTTCATCATGGATGGAGCAATCTGGAAGCTCCGCGACGGCCGAGTCGGCAGCGTGTTGTTGCGAAGCGTCGAGCCCTCGTCGGCGACCGCTAGCCAAGCGAAGACGTCGACGATCACAAGTCGCTTGCTCCCCATCGGCGTGTGGACTGCATGTGCGCTGTCGGTCTTAGTACCGCTCGTAGATCTGTACGAAACCGAAATCGCGATCCCGAGCGCTTCAAAGCCCGCGCACATCGATGCGGCGCTGCGCAAGATCCGCTTGGTAGGGCGCGAGTCCCTTGGCCTGCACAACTATGTCGGCCAGGAGTACGCCCGCTTGAAGCAGCCCACTATCGCGATCCCACACTTCAAGCGAAGCCTTGAGTTGTTTCCAACGCCGGACGCGTGGACCGCGCTCGCAAACGAGTACCGCAACATTAACGAGACATCGCTCGCGCGCGCTGCCTATGACGCTGCGCTCTCAATCCAGCCCGAGCGACTCGGCGCACTCCTAGGCGCGGCCACAGTTCGGGCGTTTGATCCGAAAGTGCCGACACGCAATGACATTGCCGAAGCGCGCGAGTTACTCAAGCGCGCGATCGCGGCTCATCCAGAGCATCACGACGCGCGAAACATGCTCAATCAACTTCCAGGGCGACCCGCTACGTAGCCGCGAGCGCGAGGCTCAACCGCTCGCGTGCGCAAACGGGTGCCGAGTCCGCTAGGCCTTGGCGGCTACT
>JBLHOB010000119.1:0-7706 GCA_047619425.1 Myxococcota bacterium | reverse complement strand
CGCTCGCGTTGCCCTGGCGGGAAATCTCCTGGGCGTTCCGGCGTATGGAAGCGCGGGGCAGTATTCGCGGTGGCCGCTTCGTAACCGGCTTCGTCGGGGAGCAATACGCATTGCCCGGTGCCGTCGATGCCCTGCGACGCACGCGCAAGATGGAGCGCACGGGTGAAGTGGTGCGGGTTTCGGCATGCGACCCACTCAACCTCGTAGGCATCATTACACCGGGGCCCAAAGTACCTTCGGTGCGCGGCGGTGAGGTGATCTACCGCGACGGCTTGCCCGTGACCGAAGAAGTCGCAGTGCCGAAGACTTCGGACGCGCAGGGATCCTTGCTCTAGCCCGTTAGGGTTCGGCAAGTGGGCCCGTGCCCGGAAGCGACTTGTGCGTTGCTTCGAAAAAGTCGATTCCACATACTCGTCGGCTTCCCCTGTAACAAGTGAGATCCGCCGTTGAGCAAGCCCAGTCAAACGTCCGAAGACCTTGCGCCCAATTACCCGCCTTCGCATCACATCCTGCGAGACCTCGGGATGTTCGTCGAGCTTGAAGGGCTTCGCTGTCGCACCGGTATCCAAGTCGTGCCTCACTTGTGCACGAATGGTGTCTTGCGAGTGGGTGCCGTTGCGACGTTGATCGACGTCGCCGCCGGTGCTTACGCGACGCGGGCGGTGTCGCCGAATTGGGTTGCGACCTGTGACCTTGTTCTTCACACCCTGGCGCCGGTTGCGCAGGGCACCGTGATCGCCGTGCCGCGTAAACTGCGCCACGGAAAAACAACATTGGTAGTGGAAGTCGACGTCTTCGAGGCGAGCAATCCAGACCGCCATACCGCGACGGGCACCGTTACGTTTTCGATTCTGGAGTCGCGAGGCGCGATCCAGCGCACCGACCCCGCTGACGAACTCATCCGAACCGAGTTCGCCCTGCCGACAACTGAGCTCGCAAAGCCAATCATCGAGACCATGGGAGTTGAGGTCGTGGATGCATCGCTGGGCCAGCTCAAAGTGGCCCTCACCCCCTATCTCGGCAACACCCTTGGCGCAGTGCAGGGTGGGGCGATCGCGCTTCTGGCGGAGGCTTCGGCTGAATTGGCGGGACGACATATCGGCGATGCCGGCTGGGTGACCCGCGACATGGTCATCCACTACTTGTCGCTTGGTAAAGTGGGCCCACTTTCAAGCCGTGCCAAGGTGCTGCGAAGTACAGAAGACGGGGCGCTTTTGCGGGTAGAACTCTACGACGAGGGGCGCGATCGGCGCCTTCTCACGACGATCACTGCCGAAGTGGGCCCCGCAAGCTAGCGCCGGCCGAGTTGTCGCTTCAGATTGCAGCTTTCTTTTCCGATACGAGTACCTCCCCCCATTAGAGAATCGCTAAGACCAGCTCGACTGTGCGTGCTCACCGAAGCGCACCACATCGCGAGCACAGGGGGTTTGATGGACGCCACATTTTTCGTCGCCAATCAAAAGCAGGCCGTTCGCGTGCGTCACTTCGACGATCTGCCCGTGGACCCGCTGGCCGACCCACTGTTCATTCAGTCACCGAAGGCGTTGACCGCGTTGGCGTCGGCAGTGAGTGGCAGCCAGCAGCCGCCAATGCAACCGCTGCGCGATGCGACTTGTCAGTCGTTTCCGATCTTCACCTTTGAACCGGCCGTCGTAAAAGCACTGTCAAAACTAAACGACGAAGAAGTCGATGAAGTAGCCGAGCGCTGGCTCGAGGCCGCAAACTGGGAGGACGGCGAAGTCGACCTCTACGAGCTCAGTGAATTCCTAAAGGAGCTCAATCAAGGGCTCGGTGGCGTCCGGAATATCGGCGAGCATCTCTACATTCTTCTCGAAGAGAAGGCGTACTAACTCGCGCCAAGTGACTTGGTTTCTACTTGTCCTTGGATGAAGGCATCTTGAACTTGCCCGTGGCGTCGCTACTCGCCATGCCGCGCTGCAACATATCACCGTCGGTTTCGCTCGCGTCGCCAAGGGCATGGATGCGGGAGTAGGCGCGAAGCTGGGTCTTCGTCATATAGACGGCGAGTTCAGGCTTACCGAGAAGCTTTGTCACCATCGTGTCGACCTCGGCATCAAGCTCTTCTGGTGGCGCAACCCGGTGCACCATCCCCCAAGCATGGGCCGTTGCAGCCGGGATGTCTTCGCACAACAACAAGACTTCCCGCGTTCTTGCTGCACCGATCTCATGGAGCAGCCGCGATGTTGCCCCCCACGTGAGCGGGATACCGAGATCGACTTCGGGGACTCGCATCAATGCATCCTCGGCGGCAACGCGAAAGTCACACGCCATCGAGAAACAGCAACCTCCGCCAACCGCATGGCCGTGAATGCGAGCCACGGTAAGGACGTCGCAGTTTTCGATTGCTTGACATGCGCGCCGGCCGAGTTGGTCCATCCAGCGGCGCTCGCGATCGGTTTCCGGCGACTTCACTTGTTGCTCGGCCTCGGGAGGCTTTCGATCGGCACCGGCGCAAAACGATCGACCGCGTCCGCCGAGTACTACGACTTTGGTTTCGAAGTCTTGCTCAAGAGAGAGGAATAGATCGCCAATCTCTTTCAGCATCATGGGTGAGATCGCGTTGAGGCGGGCAGGGCGATTGAGCCATACGCGCAATACCGGGCCTTCGCGCTCGATTTCGAGGCTTCGATAGCTCATGGGTGGCTGCTCGGATGAACAGGGCGAGGGGCGGTTGACTGCGGCATGGGTGTGGCTCCGGCTCTATTGAAGAGCCGCAAGCATACGGGGCAGGCTTGGCTCGCGCGAGGGTGGGGGGTAGCCCCGGGCCCGAGCGCTGGCGGTGGGTCAGTTTCGGCGGTTGCGTCGTACTCCCGCCACAACGACGAGTGCTGCCAGCACCATGGTGCCGGTCGAGGGTTCGGTGGCGTAGTGCACGATCTCTTCCAAAGACGGGCCACTGGTGAATGCACTGGCGGCGCTCGACACGACGAGTCCAAGCGCAAAAACGATCGCTGCCTTAAACGTCGTTGCTTTCGCCGTTTGCGAGAAAATAGAACCAAAAACCATAGGATCACCTCAAAAGTCATACGTGACGTTGTTGAGGTAGATCGCTCGACGGAGCGCTAGATGAAGCGGTAGTTGTGCTTCGGTATTGAGTAGCACGAAAAATGGCGAAGACGTTGGAGAGGCGCTGGTAGTTACAGGGTAGAAAAATACCCGGAGAATCTAGGGGCCGAATCGCGGGAAACTTAGGTGAAATTTTTCTCGCTACTTACATGCGATTGACGATGCGATCGAGTCCGAGCCGCCCACTGCCCGTCAAGGTAAACGCAAGGGCAATTGCGCCGTAGAGTGTCGCGAGTTCGCGCGCCTGGAAGGGGTCGTCTGCGTGCTGGCCGAATACGGCGATCCCCATCGTGATTGCGACCGTCGCCGCCGCCGGTCGGGTCATCAGCCCAACCGCGAGCAGTAGGCCTCCGACAAACTCGGACATGCCCGCAGCCCAGGCAAAGAGGGCGGGGGCCGGGAAATCGAGGGCGGCAATGATTTTCACGAAGCGATCGGGCGGAGGGAGTTTTGCAAGCCCGTGACCGAAGGCCATCGAAAGCCCCGCTACGACACGCAATACCGCAAGGCCCGCATGCGCGAAGATGGGGCCCGAAACTAAACCACCGAACAGGAAGTTCTTCACGCGTAGTACCCCGTTGCGACTCAATCGCCTTCAAACTCACACAGAGCCAGGCAGTCAATTCCCATGCCGCGCAGCTTTGTCATACCCCCGAGGTCGGGAAGGTCGACTACGAAACAGCATCCGCTCACTTCGCCCCCGACTTCTCGAATCAACTTTGCTGCTGCTTCCGCTGTGCCACCCGTCGCGATCAAGTCGTCGATCAACAGCACCTTGGCGCCGGGCTCGATGGCGTCCTTGTGCAACTGGAGACGGTCTTCGCCGTACTCGAGTTGATACGTCATGCTGACGACTTCGCCGGGCAGCTTGCCTGGCTTGCGCAGCGGCACAAACCCAAGGCCCATCTTGTATGCGACTGCGGTGCCGAAGATGAACCCTCGTGCTTCGATACCCGCGACACAATCGATGTCGGTGTCTTTATAATGTGCGGCGATTTGGTCGACCGCTTCGCGCAGGCCGGTGGCGTCTGCCAGCAATGTCGTGATGTCGCGAAACTGAATTCCCGGCTTGGGGAAGTCGGGAATGGTGCGGATGTAGTCGGCGATCGACACGGGCGCTCCTGTGGTACGCGTTGGGCTGGGTTTGTCGTACTCGTGCAGCTTGGGTGCTTGGTGCGGTTCTTTAAGTTCGATGTTCTAGCCGTTCAATACTCGTCCCGCGACTGCGTCGAGGGTACGTACGACTGCCGGGTCGCGCGCTTCTGGCCCAGTGATGATGGCGTCATCGAGTACGCGATGGCAACCGTTAGGGCAGGGACGTTCGAATTGGTCGACTCCAGGCGCGATCTTTTTGACAAGGCTTCGGGCGTTGTCCGCATTTTCGAGTAGGACCTTCACGATTTCGGCCACCTGGACAGCGTCGTGGTCCGGATGCCAACAGTCATAGTCCGTCACCATGCCGACGGTGGCGTAACAAATCTCAGCTTCGCGAGCGAGATAGGCCTCGGGCAAGTTTGTCATGCCAATGACGTCACAGCCCCAGCTTTTGTAGAGCTTCGATTCGGCCAGACTCGAAAACTGCGGCCCCTCCATTCCGAGATAGGTGCCACCGCGGACAACGTTGAGCCCGAGTTCTTTCGCGCAGGTGAATGCCAAGTCGCCGAGTCGTGAACACGTTGGATGTGCCATTGAGACATGGGCCACGACGCCACGCTCGAAAAACGTGTGGGCCCGTCCGCGCGTCCGATCGATGTACTGGTCCACAACAACGAATGTCCCAGGTGCCAATTCTTCTTTGAACGACCCGACGGCGCTCACGGAGAGTATTTCGCTTACCCCAGCGCGTTTCATCACGTCGATGTTGGCGCGGTAGTTCACTGCGCCGGGTGAAAGCGTATGGCCGCGTCCGTGTCGCGGTAAGAAGACAAGCGTTTGGCCGTTGAGTTCACCAAAGAGAAGTTGGTCCGAGGGCTGGCCGAAGGGCGAAGCGACCGTCTCCCATTGAAGCTTCGAGAGCCCGTCGATCTCGTAGACACCACTTCCGCCGATAATCCCAAGTACGGGTGCCATCTCTCACTCCACGATTGCTGCCCCGTGCGATGGTTCCGCGAGCTGCGGCCACCGGCGCGGGGTTGGTGCCGGCGAGATGGTAACCGGATGCCCGTCGAGTGAAAGCGCAGCCTTGGGTGAAACCTCGAGGCAAAGAGCAGTCACGAATAAGGGCGGGCTAGTCGCGGGGCGGGTAGAGAGCGCTTGGCTCGGAGCGCCGGGGATAAAACAGTGCGTGCGCACCGGTTCGCAGCGCTTCGAAGCGTCGCGTCGTAAGCAATGCGCGTCGCAATTCTCGATCCCCCTGCAAATAGCCTGCAAAGAATGCCGCGCGGGTGCGCCGACAGGAGCCATTTTCGAGCCCGCGCTTGATCAGCGAGCGGTGCAACCGCGCCAACTCAAACATTCGGCGTCGAGGAGGGAGACGGTCGCTGATTTTCGCGCCGTCGAGATCGACGATGATGACTTCGCAGCCGTCTTTCGACTCGCGGACCAATAAATTCTTGACGTGCAGGTCGGCGTGGCGACAACCCAGGTCGTGCAGTTTTCGCACAGCGCTGCCGGCGGCTCGTGCCGCGGCGGCAAGAGATTGTGCGTTGGGCAACGCCAAGAGATAGGTGACGCCATCTTGTGTGTTGTCTTGGTGCACACTGCCAACGGCGGCGTGCCAAAACCACCCCCGACGTCGACCGAGCACGAACGCGGCGCCGGGCACAGGAGCGCCGAGGCCGTCGAGACGTTGGGTGGTGTGCAGCTCGTCAAGAGGGCGCTTGAGGGTCATGAAGCGCGGCCCAGTCAGACGACCAAAGACACCGCCATGCAGGAGTGGCCGGATGTGAAGTCGAGTCGCGGTGTCGGGAAGCTCTAGAATTGAGGTTGCGCCGCGACCGTCGGAGTCTGGCGAAGGGGAACCAAAGGTTTGCAGATGCTCACGCTGAGCCAGCCCGTGTGATTGCGCGGCGCGTTCAAAGGGGTCGGCAAAGCGTTCGGCCACCACTGCGCGCCACGGGCCAATAGCGACTTCTCGAAATGAATCGCTTGGCTTGTCTTTGTTCGACAGTGGGCGTGAGAGCGGGCGTGGCATCACAACCCAATAGCATTCGACCAAACCCCGAACAACTTTGAGTAATGCTTGGAGGCGCGGCTGTGAGGCTGGCGTCAGCCATTTACATCGCCAACGAGAACAATTATGAGGTGAACCAGTACTTTCCGGTGCGACGCGATCGTGGCCGGCACGCGATACTGAATGTGAATCGCAGTTTCTCGCACCACACCCGCAAGATCTCACGGATCGCGCCAGTTTCGAAGCGTTTGAATTGGCTTCACCCTCGACTTGAGCGCGCAACTCGCCGATGGGCCTAGGCATGCGCGAAGCATCCTTCGCGGGGTACTATCGGGCTTTCCCGCATCGCCGAGGCACGTCATTTCACACTGCCGCAATCCACTCTCGGCTACACCTGTCGCCGATCGCATCTTGATTATTCGTCTTGGCGCGATGGGGGACGTTGTGCGCACACTGCCATCGCTCGCGGCAATTCGTGCTGCTTACCCTCACGCTCATATTGCGTGGCTCGTGGAGGAGGGGGCGCAGGGTGTGCTGCGCGAGCACGGCGATCTAGACGAGGTGATCCGGTTTCCTCGCGTTGAGCTGACGGCTGCACTGCAGAAGTTTCAGCTTCGAGAAGTGTCGCGGATCTTTTTCCAGTTTGTGCGCGAGTTGCGGGCACGCAAGTTTGATTTAGTGCTCGACTTCCACTCGATCGCGAAGAGCGGGGTTCTCGCATTCCTTTCTGGGGCGAAGCAGCGCGTCGGGTACGCGGCACCGTATGGACGTGAGGTGAGCTGGCTGTTTTCAAACCACCGTGTTCAGGTTTCATCCTCTGCTTCTTCTTCGCCATCGAACTCGTCGAAAACAAGTCGCTACCACCGCAATCAAGCTCTCGTCGAATACCTTGGCGTCGATCCCTGCGTCGAAGGCCAGCCGCTTGTTGCGAGCAATGCAGCGCGCAGTCGCGTTGCTCTTGCGATGGGCCAAAAAACTTCCGTGATTTTGATTCATCCCGGCACCAGCCATGGAGCGAGCTACAAGCGCTACCCGGCGCAGAACTACGGTGCCTTGGCTCGCAAACTCAAAGGTGAAACAGGGATAGAGTGCCTCGTAACCCGAGGTGTGGGGAGCGAAGAGCGGGGGCTCGCCGATGAAATTGTTGCCGCGTCAAATGGTGCGGCACGTCTCGCTCCGGAAACCAATGAACTCGGTGACCTCGTTGCGCTCATTGAGGCGGCGCGAATTTTCATTGGCAGCGATAGCGGTCCGCTCCATATCGCGTCTCTCGTCGGCACCCCGGCAGTTCAAATCTTGGGGCCCACGAATCCGGTTGAAAACACTCCGCGTGATGGCAGTGAGTGGGAGAGGGTGCATGTGCCTGTCGCGTGCAGTCCGTGTCGTCGCGGGTGCGCGCAAGCGACTTGTATGAAGATCATTCCTCACGAGCTCGTTGCCCAGGCTGCAGTCGCGTTGCTTGAAAAGACGAAGGCCCAAATCGAGCGCCCGACCAAGCCCGCAAGTG